>NC_017069.1 GCF_000284095.1 Selenomonas ruminantium subsp. lactilytica TAM6421
TTAGAATATATTCTGTGCTACCTTATGCAGATCGTCCTCGTCAAGATGGATATATCGCATCGAAGAGGCAATAGACTTGTGCCCCAGCGCGTATTTTATCGTTGCCGCAGATGCCCCGGCTTTGGCGTATGCGGTGCCGCATCCATGTCGGAAGGAATGGCAATGCAGGTCAGGATAGCCAACCTTGGAACAAGCGTCTGATACCAACCTTTGAACGGAACGGACAGAAAGATGACCTCTCACGCCCAAAAACAGGAAGCTGTCCCCCCGTTGGTCATTTCGCCATCCGTTGATAATGTCCTGCCGCTGACCGTTTACATACCGGCGAAAAGCGTTCTCTGCCTTGTCCACAAGGATGTAGTTGTGTATCTGTTTAGTTTTCTTGTCGCGTAAGCCCATAACGATGCCTTTTCCCGACTCGGCAAAGTCCGACACCTTCAGCTTGGTCACGTCCGAAACGCGAAGGCCGTGATAGAATAACAGGGAAACCAACAAAGCAGTCCGGCTATCTGACTTCAGGATAACATCAGCTGCTTGCTCCGGTGTAGCCACTGACACATCAGGTTCAACCGTCTTTATCTCAGACATATAATTGATAGACTCCTGAACATCGACGGGGTCAAAACAGCGCGGGAAGTGTTTCATCAGCCATCTAATAGCTGCGTGTTTCTGCCTGATGGTAGTTCCCTTCTGCCCAGCGGCCAGCCATTCGTTTGTATGTGCGATAATCGTAGAGCGAGTAGGAAAGTCGTCAAAGGTTCTCAGTGTAACCATGTATCGGTCGGCGGTGGTAGTTGCTTTAATACGAAGTGTAGACTCTGCCTCTTCTAATATCTCCTTATACTTGTCGTTCATATCGTAAACCTCTCAATCTTTTCAAAATCACGAAACAGGGGAGGCCAGCCCAGCTATAATCGGATGAGCCAGCCAGCCGGAAAATGCTCTGGTTCGTTTCTTGTCTGTCAGTCAAACATATCCCGCAGGAAGTCGTGCCCCTCTTTGGTGAACAACAGAACTAAAATCAGAATAAACCATGCCGCTGTCAGCATAACAACCACTCCTTCTAAATGTCACAACACGAAAATTGTATGTTATTCACACTTATATTTTACTATATCGGGAGAAAAAAAGGTATAGTAACAGACAATTTATTTAACATAACCAGTTCAACTTGCAACTACTCCTGAACCCCTCACGAGCCACAGAAGAAAACTTGCGCCACTGGCTCTCATAGTAGGTTTTTATCTTTTGCAGTTCCTCGAAACGCTCCCAGCCGTCAAGACGATCGCGCTCCAGTTCGGCCAAACATTTTCTGTAGCTTTGAACCTCGCTATTTATCCATTTGATGGCCTTTTCACTGTCCACCCGTTTGCCAGTTTCGTCCAGCAGGTGCTCATCGGTAAAGCTGATGAAGTCGCGCTCCTCGTAACCGTGGATGTCCTCGCGATATACTCTGAAAAGACACCATGAACTCTCATAACAATCAATATCGGGTAATTCGTTGATGGCTCGGCGTATTCTTACGTTGTAGATTTTGCCGTCTACGGAAGGAAAAAACTCCCGCAGGGTATATAACCCCACGAGATATTTTTCGATTGTCTGTTTGCGCTCGTCTATTTTTTTCAGTAGCGTTTCCTTATCGTTAATATCATTCCACATATTACAGTGCACCTCCTTTGAAATAAACTCTCGGCATCCGTGTAACCAGCCCTGTAACCTCGGTAAATACTTCCTGCAGCTGGTCGCAATAAACACCCTCGCGTTTGGCAATGAGCGTTTCTTTGTATTCACTGTATGTCCACGTTTTCCGGCTCAGTCGCGGCGTCGTGATTCTCTTGAACTCCACGGTGTAGGTGTCCATCGGAGTCAGGGTAATCTTCACATAATTTGCCTTACTGCCATTTCTGCCGATTCGGAAGGAAAGCCAGTTATCGTGCGTCAGGAAGTGCTTTGCTCCTGTGATATAGGCGAACTGATTGCCACCTAACTGTTTGTAGATTTCTTTTCCAATACTCATAACTAACAACTCCTTAAATATTTTTTAGCACCAATATAGGCACAATAAAGGACACCATATCGGAAAACATGATGCCCTCAATCTGTCTATATTTTAGTCACGATAGCAAAGGCCACCGCTTTTCTTGGCTCTTGCCATACAACGCAGGAAACACTCTGTCAGGTCTTTTACATCGTCCGTGTCGAAGTAGTCAGCAATTTCCTCGTCTGTGGTGGTTGGTTTAATGAACCGGTCAGGCACTCCGCACATAAGCCAGCCCTCGAATACACGCTCATCATTGATGTGTCTTGCTACGGTTTCCATAGCTCGGATAAATTCAACTCTCTTTTTTACTTTTACATCCATTTTCAGATACCTCCATTACATCGTGATTGTTTTTCTGCCTGCGGCTGACCGTCCATCCCGCACTCCCGCGTTATATGCGCCTGATACTGTCGCTCGAATCCCTGCCCCTTTTTTAAGACTGGGGAATAACTCGTGCGTTTTTTCTTTTACATCCTCGGGAACAACCAACATCAAAGCCCTGCACTGTTCTCCCATAGCACTCTCTACAGCATTGATGAACCCTGAAGCATAACTGTTCTCAACGCCTTTGGTCGTACCATACATATCCCTGTATTTTTTTCTCTGCTCACTGATCCCCCGCGCACACGCCCACATCAGGCGGTCGAACATCTGAAGGACTGCGGTGCGGTCTGTTTCGCGTCCGATAAAGGTCAGCGTCGCTTTGCCTCGCCCCCTTACTGTGCGAATAACCTTGCAACATGTATTTTTGGCAATGACATGAGCCAGTATCGCTTGCCACGGCTTCTGTACAGTGTCCTTGTCAGTTCCAACCTCCTCCGACTCGTTGTACTCTCTCATATCGACATGGTGTTTTGCAATTAGCCTCTGCGCCATAGCTGCTGCTGATGCTGCTTCCTGCGGTGTGCATCCGTTTTCCACGGTCTTGCTCAGTAAGTTATTGATGCGCTCCATGATTTTCTTGTTATCCATCTTATTCTTCCTCCAGTTCATAATCAGTCATTTCAAAGCGGTCTGCTCCGACGTATAAATCCATATCACTGTGTTCTCGCTCGGCAATTTCTCGATAATCACAGGTCGGCGTATCGTCAGGAACATCAATCACGACATCGCCCTCGGTTATCTTTTTAAAATACACTCTTATCTTCATCCAAACCTCCTACAGTTTATCATTCGTATTTTTTCAGAAACGAGATTAGCCTACGAATTACAGAGCCGCGCCATCGAGAAATGGTCAGTTTCAGCGCAGGCCACCAGCCGTCCGTTCGCTTGACTTTGAACACTTGACACTGGCTCTCCCCATAGTCCTCGCTAAAGATAACAAAACAAGAGTCGTTCAAAATTTCCTCATAGGTCTGCCCCCAGCCGCACTCGTCGGCATACTCCATAACGGTATCTTTTTTCCATCTTTTTACAAAGTCACGATAAAGAGCCATCATTTGCTCTTTTGTTCCGAACCGATTGGTCAGTTCGCAGGTTTCGGGATTCCATGAAACAAAACAGTACATAATATCTCTCCTTAAATTTGTATCATTCTAACAGGGAATTTACGCACACGCCCGAATTTTTGCATGGTGTAATATATATCCCAGTAATTCTCGCCAGTCACCATCTTGCCGTCCTCGTTCACTTCACAATCATAACCATTGTTATTGAAGAACTCGCAGAACTCTTTTGTTTGATAAGGCCACGGAGAAAACGAATCCTCACTGCCATTATCGTCGTATACTTTTACGGTATAACCTACTGTTTCGCCGTCATCGTCGGGGATTGACTTTACAACAAATAATAACATAATCAAACCTCCATTACCGATTGAAAAGGTGGGGGTGAGTACCCTTTAAACTTCTGTGGTGCTCCCCTCCGATTATGATGTGGTCGAGTACACGAATGTTCATAATTTTTCCGACCTTGCAAAGCCGTTCTGTTGCTCGCAAATCCTCGATACTTGGCTCAGTAATACCACTGGGGTGATTATGAAAAACAATCAGCGCCGAGGCATTATGCAACAGTGCCCCTTTGAATATTTCGCGAGGGTCAGCCATGCTTGCATCCACAGTCCCTCTGCTTGTTTCCATAACTCCTGCGACGTGGTTTTTTACGTTCATGTAAATACAGGCCAATACTTCCTGCGCCTCGTCCTTCAAGTTTAGGGCATCGTTTATCGTATCAACTGCAGTCTGTGGGGAGTTTATGCTCCGCATTTTTAAATAAGCAGGTGCGGTTTCTCTAACAAGTGCAATTTTACTAACAGTGATATTCATGGTTCAAACCTCCTGTGATTTTCGTTTTGTTCAAATCAGACAGAGCCATCTGCGGTGTAATTAAACAGACAACCCGCGCCCAAAATGCTCACTTTTCGCCGTTGTACCTGTTGGCAAAGTGAATACTGTTCGGTGTCACAAGCATCATTCCCTTCATTTTTATTTTTTCAGTGTTTAGTTAACACCATGAGGGATATTATCCCGCGATAATATCCCCTGTGCTATCAACTAATTAAACGGTAGACTCCAGCGCATAACATCGTTGAACGAAACAGACATCCCTCGCGTTTTGAAAAACGGCTCCCCCTGCTCGTCATAACGAATTTTTGATTTTGTGAGTCTGCTCGATTCGCCAGAAGTTACCCATCTAAATACCACCTTGTCATCTATACCGTGCTCAATGTCCCAAACTTCAAGGGAACAAAACGGCCCCATAGGGTAATAGCCGATAAAATTATTGTACTGTTTCATTGTCATGCCTCCATATAGCTCAAGGTGTTCTTTAATACCCGCAAGGTGTTTTTTTCGTTCTCAATCATAAACGCCTGTGCTTGCAACTGCTCGATTTGTTGTTTCATATCGGACAGTAGGGCAGGGGAGGGATTGAAAAAATCCTCTTTGATTTGTACCCCAACTGCTGCCTGAGTTACCTGCATTTTGTTCCAAAGTACCCGCATGGATTCCTCAAGCGTCCACACTCGGTGCATTGCCTTTTCCTTCTCCTGTTGTACCATAAATGTGTCAATCATAAACAACATCTCCTTTTGATTGTTTTTTGCTGGTAGTTGATACCATGAAGGACACCATGATGCGAACCATGATGCCCTCGGTGCTATCAAATATCAATCGGTCAATTCGGGTTTGAACCGGCTACTATAACCGCTCACATGAATACTGCCGTATTTTGCGCGTATCGCGTCCATATCCTTCCCGCCTTTTCTGCCTGTGCTTTTCATCCATGCTGGTCTCCAGTACCACATGTGCTTTTTACTTGCCCAGCGGCATCCTATGTTTTTCAATTCATCCTTGTGCTCCTTCGTGTTGCCGCTTATCCATAGCCACTCGCCGCACAACTCTACATCTACCTCGATATTTAACAGGGCGTTGATGACATCCCTGTAACCATCGTCCACATCGTCAAGGTTAATATTTTCAGAATGGGTTTTACGTTTGATGCCCGCTTTGATGTCCTTGAAACACAGTTCATATTCGGCTGACATTGCCTTAAACTCTTCCTCCGAACCGCCGAGGTCGGGGTGCAGTTTCATTGCCCACTGTTTGTATGCTTTTTTCAGTTCCTTCATATCCACGATGTTCTTGAAATATTTAAACATTGTTCAAACCCCCTGTGATTTTCAAATCGGATAAAACAGGCAAGACCATCCGACTATATTTCAAGACGGACGGCCAGCCCGAAAATGGTCACTTTTCGACTGCGGCAAATACCATGTGATGCAGATCAACGGTTTTTCCGAACACATAACACTCGCCGTTATAGTAGGTCGGCACGTTGTAGCCATCGTTGTTGGCATCGTGGTAGTTATCAAAGACTTTTTCAATCTTTACTGTGCAGAAACGTGGTGTAAAAACTTTGTCTCCGATATTCACGCTACGGCCTCCTTTTTCTTTGCAGTGGTCTTCTTAGTGGCGGCCTTTTTCGTCGTGGATTTTTTCGCAGTGGTCTTCTTTGTCGTGGTCTTTTTCTTTGTTTTGGGGCTGGTGTTTTTCTTTTCGATTTCTTTAGCCTCGGCCTGTAATTTTTCGATGTAATCTGCGTCAATCACAACCACTTCAGGCTCCTCGGTCTTGTCCTCGGTCGGCAGGTTTTCAAGCCACCATGCTTCGTCAGCGTGTTCGCCGTCAATATTCACCCCATACTGTGAGCGTTTGTCGTAACTAACAAACCAGTCGTGAACCATTTCGGCGGTGCAAGTGTAGACAGGCAAGCACATCGGAAGGTTCGGAACAGGCGCGGTTGGTTCGTTCTGTTCTTTTTGTGCCATCTTTGCAAGGATAGCCTCCCTCGACAGGCCGAACTCCTTCTCAAGCAGATCAAGCATTGCCTCGTTGATTTTGGCCTTGCGGGTGCGGGTCTTGCGCGGGGGGATAATGCCCGCCTTGCGCATCTCCTTTTCCTTTTGGTATTGCTCCATGTGTGTTTTCCAGTCGCGTGCAGGCCGTCCTTCGATTGGTTCAATCTCGGTGTAACCTTCCCCACAGGCGAGGTCGCGATACATCATAAGCGTCTGCGTCGTTGTTTTCGGCCATTCGCCCTCCTTGACTTCGCCAGTTGCCTTGTCAGTCGCATATATTCCGGCGTGGGACAAACGGAAGGTCTTTGCGTTATCATTCACAACACAGATGGGGTGCTCGAAGAAATAGAACACGCGCGTTGCTTCAAAGGTTTCGGCTTCAAGGTCTTTGTCTGCGATGATGGTCACAGGCAGGGGACGCGGTTTAATGGTCACCGCATGATTCCCCAGCTTCATGATGGTTTCTTTAGATTCCCATACCTTCAGTACACTCTTTTTCATGTAAATTCGCTCCTTTTCTTTTCACATAGATTCGACAGTTCACGGTTCGGAAAATGGTCACTTTTCGCCTATAATTTTTCGCCTCGCTTGTTGTTTATTTGTATCATTCGTAGACACAAGACAAGGCACAATTCGGAAATTATGCCCTGTGTTTCTATCTACGAACTTTTAAATTTCGTATAAGTCGCTACTCCAAAAATCGGCTTCGCCTTTTGCCGTTTCGCCAAAATAGATTGACGCAGGTAAAATGTTATCGAAGTAGTGACCTTGTGCCCAATCAGGTTTAGGTATTTCAAAGTCTTTTTCGTACTTTTCTTTGAAGTCAGGCCACCACGCGACGACATACGGTTCAACGGTGTTATCGGTTCTAAGTAAAACGTATTCGCCTTTAGTTGCATAAATCATTTTAATTTCCATTATTTACCTCCATAAAAATATTCAAGGGCCTCACTGGTCTTGTCAAATTTAATCTTTTTTTCTCCTTCATTCGGCCAGTTAGAAATAACAATCCATTTGTTAGGATTATTACGGTGTTGCCAAAGATTACTCCAGCCGATTTTTGCGACAAGTTGATAATGTAACATAGTGCCTCCTTTATCGCGTCCAACGCTCAAAAATACTTGCATAAAACAACGCTGGAACTAAGACGGCCAACGCCTTTTGGATGTTTGGATGTAAGCGGCGTTTCGGAAGAGTTTGGATAAATTTTTGCATAAATACAACCTCCTAAAATGTGATTTTGTTTCGTGTGGTGTTAGCGCCACAAGTCAAGGCACATTTAACGATTTCAACTCGCTCGGCTGACTTTATCCATGAAGGAAAATGCGAACAAGAGATTTTTTTACGAATCGGAAAACGTGCCTATCATTCTGACGCGAACAAATAAGAACAATTCACCTTGAGCCTTTTTGTATTAGAATTATTGCTACGATTGGTCTACTATATACCCCATCAGGCTATAGATTTCGGTTGTTTCGTTGCTTCTTCACAACTTTGTAGGGCGTATAGAGCGCACTTCATCCGCTTACTTGCGTACACTTTTTACACGCACTCTCCCTATTTTGCAGATACCGTAACTGCGGGCTATATTGTGACAAATGAGCCACCTTGTCTTTACAAGTTCTTGACTATCAGCCTGCGTATGGCAAATGAGCCACAGGCCGGGGGTACAGGTATACCACACAAACGACTAACTATGGTCTGACAATTTTCAGAGGTTCGGCGTATGCAAGCTACTCCGCATGTTTCACAACATTCGTTGACCGAACATTCAAGGGAATGTGCCTAACACAGTTTCGATGCCTTTTGCATGGTATGGGGTTTTTAGGGTACAAAGTTCCCGACAACATACGACACACAACAAAAATTGTATGACAAAGATAGTTATGACTTTTGCTTTTGCCGTATGTTATGGAATTGGTATGGAAAGGGAAATAGATACACTGGTCATATTTTGGGCCGTGGTCGCTACCAACTGGTGCGCCTGACGTTCGTGCTCGTTGCCTCGCCACGCTTATATCATAACAAATGGCTTTTTGCTTGTCAACTCTTTTTGAAAAGAATTTTTCGTGCTTGTCGTATGTAATTGTCAAAGAACAATATCCGTTGGGATAGGGTAGCAAGCCTTTCGGCTTCGCGCCCGTCCCTCAAGGACAAATACATCATACAACGAACGCGGGATAATGTCAACACTTTTTTAAAAGAATTTTTCACACATACGCGGGCACGCTTATATATTTTTACTAATAGAAGGAATGTGACCAGGTACTAAATAAAACAAAAGTGGCCTCCGGCCTTATGTAACAAGGGCTGGCGGCGTGTTTCGATAGGTAAAAAACAAAGCATGGAAAAAATCACGGCTGGGGCGCGATTCGTGCTGATACTTGACATAGGTCAACTAACTAATAATGATTAACAAAGGTCAACTAACAATCGAAACAGGACAAATAAATTACTAAAACATGATAAACAAATAAATAGCAATAGGAAAACACGATATACGTATACACAATATAATTGCATACAATTAAACTATACACAAAATAATAGATAAAACAAAGAAAATGTATACAGATAATAATTATCAATTAGCAAGTATGGCGGGATGACGGCTTATAGTAGGGTATAAACGATAATAAATGTAATACAAGCAATAGAAAATACAAGATAAAATAAAAATAATAGAATAGTATGACAATTGATAGGTAGGTGGTAGAATAGAAATATTTGACACAATAGAAAATGCAAGAACAATAAGAAAAACGATAATAGAAATCTGATAACATAATACAATTAAATTGCATACAACTGAATGTTTGCAGCTTGTCGATTTGTATAGATAAATAAAGGGAGAATGATTATCGAGATAACAAAATATAATTGCACACAATGAAAATAAAATATAAATTTTTTTGCGCGTATTATAGCAAATTTTGTTGTAACAGAACAGGGCACAAGACAAAACAAGAAAAGGGCGTGACCACTATATAAAGACAAAATACGGCGAACGTCCTGCATAAAACCATGTAAATAGCGTATAGCCTTAGAGCCGCAAGGGTTCATGGTGTTTCTATTGCGTAAAATACGGAGTGACGAGCAAGGCAAATCGAAAACACTTGTAATGCACGATATATAAGGGCTGAGCGGGATTTTAAGGACAGTTTAAAAAACAGTATACGACAAAACAATTATACATGTGCTTGTATAAAATTACACGACCTATATAGCATGTAATATCTATTCCGCGACCGTGTTACGTGTTGGTGTTCCATTGTTTCAAAGTAACAGGTACACGGGGCAATTTTTCACAAACCTATTGGACACAACAGAACAGGCTTCGCCCCCTTTGATTGGTTCATGCATCTTGGCCATATTTTTATTTTTTTCAATCCAAATCGGAGAAACTGTCATTAGCTCCAACAGTGCGACCAGGGCAGCTCCATTGATGTGATTGGCCGGAGGGCAGTTTTTGATATGCCTGTTTTTGTTTATATTTTTATATTGTCAGGGAGATTTTGCGGCAAAAATTTTTCTATATCCCTATATATTCGATTGTATACAATTAAATTTATTAGCTGAAAAAGCGGCGTTTCATCCAGCATCTATGCGGTGTTACAGGCTCGTCGGGAAATCTTGTTACAGCTGATACAAGTTTGTTCCGGCCCGGCGTTTGGACAGAAATATTTTGATTTGGGCGTTGGAAAGTGTCGATTTTCACTGTAGGTAAAAAGTAGAGAGAGTTTGCGTCGCGTTCATCAGGAGGGAGGTGGATGTATGGGGGCAAATATTGTGACTGGCTGGCAGTTGGTAAGCTACGCTATCAAATCGGGTAAGGTAAGTCATTCGGCGGCGGTTTTGTTGTTTGTTTTGATTGATAAGTGGAACGCACTTCACAGGCCGTTTAGCTTGAATATGACCAATGCTGCGCTTATGCAGATGGCTCATTTTGGCAGTCATGTTTCTTTGGACAAGGCGAAGCACGAACTGGAGGCCACTGGGTTTATCGTCATCAAGGCAAGCAAGAAGCGGTTCGGGACGGAGTATAAGATCTGTTTTGGGGCATGGCCGGGAATGGCTGATGGTGTCTGAATCAGACCAACAACAGAAGAGTATTATATTTATCTAATACTAACGTATTATCTAAATATAAAGGTGAGTGGGTTCTTCAAAGGTGAATCCTTCCGATTTGGCAATCGGTTCAGGCAAAGCCTGAATGTCTTGCAAGCAAGCCAACCTTCGGTCTTTTAGTTTTCTCTTTTCTCTCCACATCGGAGGAATGGTCAGGCAAAAAGAGAGCAGCGCGAGGCTGGCGCCGGGCATGGATAAGCCTTTCCGATTTGGTGACCATCGCGAATAAGTGGTATTGATGACCTGCCACGGTCTGAAATTGCCGTATAAGCGGCTGTTTCTCATATTGGTTTTGTGCAATCAAAAAAGTGACCGCGAGAAACGCCGTCTAAGGCCGTTGAAAAAGGAAACGCATATAAACTATCGCATCGGAGTGTAAAAGGCGGCTACGCCGCGAATAGAGCCGTTAGGCTTAATTTCTCCGATTTGCAATAAAAATTACCCGCAATGGTGGCTTAGATGGCCAACATGGGGGGAATATGGTGCAGGCAACTGCCAAACCATACATGAAGGAGGTGGAAAATATGTATATCCCAGTCAAAGAACAGGAAACTGTTATTCAGATTGACCGCACTGGCGACATTGCTCGGGTGTATTCCACGGATGCAACCATGATCTGCAAGCTGGACAAAAAATATGAGCGATACCAAGTCCACAAGCAGAACAGGAAAATCGTTGGTGTCGAGTATCGCGTTGATAAGCGGCTTCTTTCGTGGCGGTCTGCTCCGGCTGTAAGTCACATGACGGACGAGCAGAAAAAGGCTGCAGGGGAGCGATTGAAAAAAGCTCGGCAAAAGAAGAAGTAAAGCATCGATTCTAAGCCCGATTTTCTACACCGCACGGTGTACCTGACATCTGAGCACTATCAGGTGCGATAACTTATTAGGGAGTCCATCTAAACGCACTGAACTCAAAATTTACCAAACAGGCCGTGAAGCCACATCGCAGTAGGGCTTACGGCTATTTTGTTTGCTGTTTTTGTGTTTTTTTGTAATTTTTTTTGAGATTTTTCCATTTCAGCCTCTGAAAATGTCGAATCTCACTATGAGTAATATATGGGGGGATAAATTTAGAGTCCTCCTAGAAAGGGGGCTGGCACATGGCAGGACAGTCCAAGATTGATAAACTGGGGCTGGGAGCCAAGGTTCTCGCCCTTCGACAAGACCTCACCTGTGAAGAGATTGCCGACGAGATCAACAATCGGTATCTTCCTGCAGGTGCAGAGCCTGTCAACAAAATGACGATTTCGAGATACTGTACTTCCCACGGTATGACTGATATGAACCGAAACGACATTTCCAAGAGCGTCACCAACTTTGATGCGCTGGGCGAAGCCTGTAAGGTTAGGGACAGACTGGTCAAGCGCACCAACAAAATGGAGCGATTCCTCGATGAAATCAAAGAGGATGAGGAAAAGTTGTCGGAGTATGCAAGTATCAATAACGCATACCTGAACTGCTTACGACAGTTGAATGACCTCAATGAGTCGGTATCGAAAATCCAAAAAGAACAGCTGGGAATGAGCAAAGTGCGTCAGGTTTTGGGAGTAGTCCTGACAACGCTGAACAAGTACCCATCTGTTCGAGCAGAGATTTTTGAGCAGCTTCGCAATTCGGAAGTATACGAAACCATCAGAGCAATTTAGAGGTATTCATGGCAAAGAAAAATCAGCTTAGATTCTTTGATGAACTTGCTGAGGCTATGGATAAGACCTCGAAAAAGGGGAATGGCACAGAAGCATTGCGGGTGCGGGTTCGGGACTGCGCCACATCACTGGAACTGTTTGCGAAAACCTATTTCCCGGATGTTTTTACATCTGAGTTCTCCGAACTGCACAAAGAAATTTTCAAATCAGCGGAGGAAATGATTTTAAGGCGTAAACGCCGGAAGAATTACTATGTACGAGCCGCTCCGCGTGGCCACGGCAAAAGTCAGGTAATCAGCTACCTGTTGATTATTTGGTGCATTTGCTATAAGTACAAACAGAATATTCTACTCGTTTCTGATACGCTCGACCAGGCCAAGTCCTTCATTTCTGCCATTAAGACAGAACTGGAAGAAAATGAGCGTATTAAAGCCGACTTCGGCGACTTATCCTCTGAGGAGAAATGGGCACAGGACAAAATCATCACATCCAACAAAGTTCAGGTTTATGGGCGCGGTGCTGGGCAGAAATTGCGCGGTAACAAATACGGCTCTATTCGCCCCGAGTTGGTCATCATTGACGATCTCGAGAACGATGAAGCTGTTGAAACTGAGGCACAACGCCGCAAACTATTCAACTGGTTTATGAAAGCCCTGCTGCCAGTAGGAACGCCGACCACCGACTATATCTTTATCGGGACAGTTTTGCATTATGAAGCATTACTGCAAAAGTTACTTACAGAGCCAACCTTCTCGATGTGGGACAGAAAGCGGTATCAGGCGGTCACAAAGTTTTCTGATTCTCCCTTGTGGGATGAATGGGAAACTATCATGCTGGACGAAAACAACGATAACGCTGGCGAGGATGCTTACAAGTTCTACAAAAAGAACAGAGCGGAAATGCTAGAGGGCGTTGAGAGTCTATGGCCTGCAAGCGGTGCTGACTACTACGAAAACATGATGGAGCTTAGGGTGTCAGATCCTAGTTCCTTCGCGTCCGAGTATCAGAATGAACCGATTGATCCCTCGCAAGCAGAATTTTTGCCGGAATGGTTTGATTATTACTATGAACTTCCTGAAATTGTGGAGGTTTATGGTGCGTGTGATCCATCTTTGGGTAAAGCGAAATCAGACCGAGCGGCAATCATTTGGGCTGGCAAGGATAAGCAAGGCTACCTTTACATACTGGATGTGCTAATGGGAAGGTATAAACCTGACCGAATCATTGACCTCATTATTGCAGGTTCTATGAAATATCAAAGCCACCTGAAAAGTGTGGTCATTGAAACAGTACAATTTCAGGCTATGTTCAAGGACGAGGTGGCCAAGCGTGGACTCAATGCGGGTATTCAAATTCCCATAACTGAGTTTAACGACAAAACCCCGAAAGAGGTTAGACTGCGCGGCCTTATCCCGCGTATCAAAAATAAATATATCAAATTCCGCAAAGACCAAACGGTGCTTGTAAATGAGTTCCTGCGGTTTCCAAAAGCGTCTGATGACGGCATGGATGCGGTAAATATGATTTGCTCTGCGGCTTTTCCGGTAACAGGGCAGAAACTTGTTTTTGGAGGTATATCCTCTAATATTAGACCAAAATTCAACCCGATGGGGGGTATATTCGCCAGATGGAGATAAAGGCATTTGGCAGGGTGTTTCAAATGAGATTCGGCAAGCACTCGGACAGGGAGACGCGCTCAACGATTTTTGCGTTCGCGCAGACTGTTCCTAAAGCGTCAACGCCGAAACCCACAGAGAGAATGCTCCGAGATTTTTCTCGTTCTGCTATCCCTCACCGTGCGATTTCCCTTATCCGGGACGGTGTACTCGCACAGAATTGGAGGGTAGTACCTGCGAAAGCAGGTGATGGCCGGTCTTATAAACAGGCTATCAGGGCGATTGAGAACATTATCAAGCACCCTAATGAAACAGACGATTACAGAACCTTTTGGGGACAGATTGTAAACGAAACATTGATAGGGGACAACGGTGCTGCAGAGATTGTTTTTACAGGCAATCCGACACAGCCCATGAAACTTTATCCTGTCAATGGCTTTTCGCTGGAGTATTGCCACGGATTCTTTGAAAATCCGAAGCAGCCGCGATTCTGCCAGCGTCAAAATCAGTACAATCCTGTCTATCTTTATGACGAAGATGTTCTGTATATCCAACATAATAAAACAACCGACAGTGCTTTTGGATTGTCCCCGCTGGAGTCAGCGTATCGGCAGTTAATGGCACTGGGTTCGGCAGAAGAATACGCCGCTTTGCAGGCTTCACAGGCCATGCCCCGAAATGCCTTAAACTTGGGTGAGGGCGTGTCCGAGAATGATCTGAAAGCGTTCCGAAAATACTTTGCCGAAGAGGTTTATGGTAGCGGTCGTTCCCCGATTATCGGCGGCACAAAAGGTGCGGGGAGTCTTAAAATTGGTGCTGAAGGTGACTCTGAACTGTTCCTCGAATGGCAGAAACACCTCATTACCATTATTGCCCTGTCGTTCGGCATCGATCCGAAGAAGCTGGGGCAAGGCTCTAACACTGACCGCTCAACCGTTGAAGAACAGAATGAGTCTATGCAGAACGAGGCTATTCGCCCCATTTGCTTACTGATTCAGGACGCTATCAACGAAAAAATCATTCGCCGTTTGGGACTGTCCGATGCGGTAAAATTCGAGTTCTACTACGAAGATACGCACGACCAAAAGATGAAAGCCCAGCAAATAATCGTAGACCAATGGAACACCAACGCCTTAACCTTTGCGGAATACCGCGAGAAACTAGGCTTACCCTATATTGACAGCCCATACAACGACATGACTCAGGCCGAGATGAAATCTGCTTTGAACAAAAAATACGCAGTTCAAACAGGCGGTTTTAATGGCGTGGGTAAAAACCAAAAAGATGGAGTTGACAAAAAGACCAATGGAGAAAAAAACACAAAGTCTTAGTGTAATCAGCTTCTCTTCCATGCAAGATGCGAGTAATCCCGATGTACTACCGTTTGAGGCAGTCCTGGGGTATGTAGATACTCCTACGGACGCAACGCCCTGCGGCGGTTATAGTGGTTACAAAACTACGCTTAGTTCTGAAAATATTGACCTTGATTCCCTCGTGGGTAGCGGTGTCAATGTCTGCTGGTCTTACTGGCCGGAAGATAATATGACTCGGCACAACCCGCGTTTTAAGGTTGGAGTAATCGATGCTGCCGAATTGGACGGTACGGCAATTAAGGCAAAAGGGCACCTGTGGAAATCTGATTTTCCCGATGTGTGCGAGGTCGTGGAAAACGCCAAAGACAGCCTCGGTTTCTCTGTCGAAGTATATTCTGACGGAATTAAGATAGACCACAGCGAGAAAAACGCAACTTGCTTGGGAGTCCATTTTACTGGGGCTTCTATTCTGTATAAGTCGAAAGCGGCTTTTCAGAAAACCAAAATCATGTGCTCTATCATGGGCAACGAAAAGGAGATTGACGAAGTGAACGAAGAAGTACAGAAAGCTCTTGACGAGCAGAATAAGGCTTTTGAAGAAAAGTTCGGTGCTCTCAATGAAACGGTTGGTAAGCTGACCGCAGCAGTTGAAAAGCTCTCTGCAAAGCCTGAAGAAAAGGAACCCGAACAGAAGGACGAGCCGCAGGCTATGGATTTTTCTGCTATGACGGATGCCATCAAGTCTGCAATCGCTGACGGTTTCAAGGCACAGAATTTCGGTGTACAGGAAAAGGCTCCGGAAGGTCGTAAGACTGAACAGAACCCCGGCACGGAAAAACAGCTGGATAACCACGAAAAAACGGCTATGGAACTTTCCGCAGAAGTTCAGAAGGATGACAGCCTGACTCCCGCTCAGAAGTGGAGCAAGCAGCTGAGCATTTGGAACGAACATCGCGACGAGTTCGAGTCTAAGTAATTAGGCAAACAAAGGGTAGGGGTTATTTATTAGGTGCACGCCTCAGCCCTGTGGAGGTTTTGATACAACTCCATGAACTGAAAAAATAAAAACACCTAGTCGTGTGAGCAAAGAGAAACGAGACTCTTTCCATCACTTTTCTCATGGGTGTTCCGTCTTATCGTGGATGTTGAAAAATCCCGCTAAGTATCTATAAGCGTTGTGGAAATACTTGTTCTTATCCAAGAGGTGTAAAACACTGCTCCGATAAAGAGGTATGGTAGTTGATTCCGAATACTACTCACGAAAGATAAAACATGAGAGCCGCTTTTGCGGTCTTTTTTTATGCGATTTTTTATTTCAAAGGAGAAAAAATAAATGGAACGTCTTTTTAACGGCGTAAGCCGTCAGATGAGTTTCGGCGCAGTAACTGCTGACTATATCGGCACTGGTGCTATCCATGTACCTGTTTTCGATAAGCCGATTCTCGACAACACCCGCAAGCGTGGTGTACTGCTTCAGCGTGTACCTGTAAAGGCAGCAACCGGCCACCCGACCCGCTATTTCGAGAAGGAGCCGCATGACAGCAAGCACCAGTTCATCAATCCTCGCAACATTGACCACAACCTCGATACGACTCTGGACTACACGGAAAAAAGTGCTCTCGTGCGTGGTTTGGTCGATGGTATCACGTTCTCCAAGTTCGACCGCGAGGTGTACTACGATTCCCAAGGCGCTGGCTTTGGTGACCTGCAGGCTGATGCCCTGAATGAAATGGTTACGGATATGCTGGATGCCCAAGACCGCGCTGTGTGGACTGGTAACGCAACCGACCTGATGGACACCAAGAACCCCGAGTATTGCTCTGTTCTCACTCAGGTTAAAAAGAAGGGCACGATTGCTAAGGACTCCCGCATTGTTCTCGGTATCATTCAGAACGTGGCTGAACTGATGTACAACAAAAAGTACAATGTTCGCCCCAGCGCCATCTACATGAACCCGCTGGATAAGGCATTGCTCGACGAACAAGAAATGCTGGAGAAGGACAAGCTCAAGACTTTCACGATGGAAGTCGTTCCCGGCATTAAGGTAGACGCTATTATGACTGCTGCTGGCATCCTGCCCATCATCTGCGACATCTACTGCCCGGTCGGCAAGATTCTCGTTGTTGATGAGAAACAGCTCGAACGTCGTTATGTGGCCTCTGCTGCACCGCGTGTGTACCAGCTGGGCACGGAAAAAGACCTCGCAACCCGCTTTATCGCTGTTCTGTTCGATACGTTCATCGTTAAGGCTGGCGAGTATGGCCACAAGGTCATCACCATCGAAGGCCGCACCGAGGAAACTGTTACTCCGGCACAAGCTGCTGCTGGTAACTAAGATTAGTAAACAGGCTGGCTCTTCCCGATAGGGAGGGGCTGGCTTTTGTTACTGAAAAGGGGTGTATAAATGGCAAGAAAGAAAAAGGAAGAAATCACGGAAGATGGTTATGTAAACATCGTTGATGGAGTGCATAGCATTACGCTGAAACACCGTACAATTCACTGTCCGAATGGCGTTGCTTATGTGACACCCGAGGAAAAGGAAACTATCAAGGCTATGGGGCTGATTAAATGAACTGCTATCTGACGGAACAGGAGTTATTGCCGTATCAGAACATCATGGATGAACTCACGATGGAAGATGCGCAAATGGCTTCAAGTCTGATTGACGGTTATTTAGGACGGTCTTTCGCTTTATCGCAGTTCACAGACCGCATTAAATTGCGGAAGGGCAGAGGAAAACTCAGTCATTCGCCTGTGGCGAGTGTAGACAAGGTGGTGGGAGTTTCCCGCTCCATGTTTGGCAAGGTGAAGTCCGAAATGTCCCCTGAAGTGATTGATCTTGATCCCGAAATGGATGGTTATTTCACGCTCGAGAATGATTCAACAGACCTGACGGCAATGGTATTCAACACAGTTCCCGAAATGCTGCTTGTTACCTATACCAGCGGTTTTGCTGAGTATCCTCAACGACTGAAAGACGCTTGCGGGATGCTTGCTTGCAACATTCGTCAGGCAAAATCCTTCGCTGGGGCAAAGCAATTAACCTCTTTGGACTTTCAGGTGCTTATGACGGATGATAGCTTCTTTACATCTGACATAAAACTGCTTTTGAAAGGGCTGAGTTACGATGTTCGCAATGTTTAATCGGTTCAAAACACCCATCAACATATACGGCAAAGAGCCGGAAAAGGCTGTTTTTGCTCGTGTGGGCAAGACTGGCTCATCCAATTTCAAATCCAATTTTGTGTATTCTGTCCTGCTTTCCGAAAAGACGAAACTGGAGAACGGCGATATTTTTACGGCAAAGACAGGTCTGCAGAAAAAAGAAAGCACATTTCTCGTTATATCGGTACGCCGCGCTGACGAGTCAATCCAAGCAACGGTATACAGGTGTAATGGTGTGGCCGATATTTACCGCGCAACACCCGAGTATGATGAGTTCGACCAGGTCATTGGCAATACCATAAAACTGGTTGATTCCGTAGCTGTAAACCATACTACAGTCAATGCCCAAATGCGACTACTGAACGCTGGCTTGTTGCCTAGCACTACAAAGGAATTTCGGATGCCCAAATGCGACATCAAAGAAATGGACAGGATTATTCTCGATGGGGAAAAATACTGCGTAGATGCTATCGACAAGACCAAATTTGATGGTCTACTGGCGGTTCAGACTTCTAACGACAACAGAACGCTGTGAGGAAGGACTACCAAAAGCACCTCCTGAACAAAATGCGGAAGATCCTCCGTAAATACTGCAGGTTGGCTTGTGATGAAGTCCGGCAACAGTGGGGAGCATTGGACACGATTGATGGTGAAGCAGCCATCGAACAAAAAGAACTGGAGATAACGCAAGATACGGTGGCTAGAGCCTTGTGCGCTTATGGGCAGAAAGCATGGATAGCCGAGTTTGGTAAGGGTTCGCTGATGGACAAGTCCACAGAGGAAAATCCTTTCCTGCAAGATTACCTGCGCAACAATCCTGATGTGAACTGGGACAGAATGGCCCACAATATGGCTGTTGTCGGTAGACCGTATGGTTACTATTCCGACATTGACGGCAATAAGCATTTTTCCCACGGCACATTAAAGGGTGTTCCCATCGAAACATGGTACGGCCAGCCGTTGTTTACTCCGATTCGGGGAAAGCACATTATCAGCAATATCCTCGAAAAAAGCGGCCTGATTGATGAAATGAACGAAGAAATACAGACCGCAGTCATGGATATTTTGTATGAGCTAGTGGGCAGGTTCCCAAAGGAGATAAAAATTGTTAAGTAGGCGAGAGTTATTTGGCAAGATATATCAGGAACTATGGAAGGACGCAGATCTTGCGAAGTTGCTGGGCAACCCTAAAACCCCCCAGGAACGCAGTGAGCGCATCCGAATGGGTATCACCCCGCTTTCCTATGCTACTGCAGATAAAGTAAATTTTATCAGTATGTATTTGTCCTCTACGACAGAGACTGAAAATATTTATGCAGTCAGGGCTTTCCTGAATGTTGACTACTACGGCAAAAGCTACTCCGATTTGTTACAAATGAGTGAAATCGTGGGGAGAGTTATGGAGCGGCTGGGTATTCTATGTGATAGTTCCTATGATGTGGCTTCAAACACCAAGGGTGTATACATTTATACCCAAAAATATAGACCTATTATATGGTCGCAATAACCCGATGGGGTATCAATATGAAATAGACAGCTCTCTAACGAGAGCGTTTTTTTATTATCAATTTTTTCAAAGGAGAAAAATAAATGGCAGAAGTAAAACTCAATCGTAATTTCTTTGTCGAAGGTACTGGCAAGGCAGTAGTCGGCGGCAAGAACGGCAAGGTCGGTTATATCCACCTGCAAAACGCAACTTTCGAGTTCAGCTCCAAGATGGAAAATATCGAAGGCGGCGAATCCAATGCAAGCCTGTTCTCTTATCAGACCGAAAAGGACGGTAAGGTCACGTTCCAAAACGCTTCCATGGATGCGCAGACCGTGGCTCTTACGCAGGGCGTGACGGCTTCCAAAAAGGCTGTTGTGTTCGCAATGGAGGAAAAAGTTAAGGTTGACACCGATGGTACGGCTACGCTGGCTCACGCTGCTACTGCTGACCTTGAAACGCTGGTTCTCTCCACGGACGAGGGCGAGTATGTTCCGTATAAGGATGGCAAAGTTGACGCTAAGTATGCCAATCAGACGCTGGTTGCTACTTATGCGTACAGTGTAAATCAGAACGCAGTGGGCGTTGACGTTAAGACGACCTCTGTACCGGGCTATGTGACGATTTTCTTCCGTTCTAAGCCTGTAAAGCAGAAGGACGGCCGCATCCTCCGCCAGTTCTTGACGATTTACAAGGCACGTTCTGACGGTTCCCTGAAGGTTGACTTCAAGCACAAGAACGCCTTTGCTCCCGAGCTGACCTTCAACATCGTTGATCCGGAACGCACTGACGAGAAGTTCTGGGCATATTCCTGGCAGGATGTGACCGAGGAAGAGGCTGGCAACCCGGACGTGGTTGTGCCGACTGAATCTGCTGGCGAATAAGCCACTGAGTAAAAAGAAAAGGGGTGTCCAATCTTTTATGGTTGGATGCCCCGTCTTTTTTGGTGTACGAACAGAAAGGAGTTTAACTTATGACTGATAATTTTATTAAATGCCGCGATGGCAAAGACCGTGAAATTTTTCCGGCACTGATTAAAGACCGCAAGCGCATCCAACACTTTATTGTAAAGTTCCGTACCGATATGGCTATTCTTAATCTGCTGTCCCCTGACCTCGCAAAAGTGGCAGAGATTGGAGATTTTGAAGCAGCTTCGGCTTTCTCCGATGAGCCATATGACGCAATGATGGAAATGCTGGTAATGGCGTTTGGCAATAAATACACCGCAGAGCAGCTGGAGGAATTTGTCGATGTGGCAATGGTTCCCAAAATCTTTGATGTATTCTTTGCTATCAGCGGCTACAAAGATACAAAAAAAAAGACCAGCAAGAGCAAGTAAGCTGGGACGAGCTGGTCGCAAGTATCGTAAAAAACACCAGTATGACTGTAAAAGATATAGGCGAAATGAGCTACCCTGAACTTGAGGGGCTTATGGACGGCATGGCCACCAACGCTAAAAAGGAAGAAGCCTACCTGAAGGGCGAGGAAGAAATCACTGAGAATGGTGACGCTAATGACTTCATGCAGTTTATGATGAACGGCGGGATGTAATCAGCCCCATTTTTGGGAGTGTTTGTATATTTCTTGTTTTATCTCGTATTCGTGTTTGGGTTCAAAAAAAGCGAGTTTTCCCGTTTCGTGGTCTTTAATCGAGTTGTAATATCCAAAGGCAACTGTTTTTATTGCGAGCAGTATCAAAGCTATGAGAGAGTAGTCTATGATGTCCAGTAAGGCTCGCTGAGCCTCTATGAATGTCTCGCATCTTGCTTGTTGGTCAGCTATTTGCGCCCACATTATAGATTGCTCACGCGGCGGGACATTAACTGCCCAGCTGGTTGCCGAATTGGGGTCTAGGCAGTTTGTCACAAAAAGGTATGCCGCGAAAGACGTGAACGGCAGAAGTAACACAAGGCTCATTGTCATCGCCTTTGCCAGTTCTTTCCAATCGACTTTATATTTCAATTTATTTTTAATCAATAAAAGCCAAAAAGCAACAATGGGAGCCGTAACAAGCGCTAGTGATAGGTGTTTTAGGTTTGCAACTCTTAACAAAACGTGCTGAGTCCCAGTTGCTAGCGTCCCTAACCCTAGACCTGCCCAAACTGCAGGAATACTAAAACACACTGTTATCCCTATGCAGGAAAAGACAAAGATTGTAGCACCCAAACTCATGGGAAACAGAAAAAACATATCAATCAACTCCCTAAATTTTCTGTCTATATTATACCATACTGCCTTTTAATAACTCTACAATACAGGAGGTAAAATTTGGATAAAAACCAAGAACTACGGACAAATCTCGTGCTTGAGGCCAACTCTGCATTAACCGCAATCAGAGAGCTTTCCGATGGGCTGGACAAAATCAGCAAATTGAAGTTTGATAACGTAAAAAGCGGTTTCGATTCGCTGACCAAGGCTTTTCAGGCGGCTCAGAAAATGTCCTCTAAGGTGGCTAAGACTCAGGTAAAAGAGGAAGAAGAACTGCAGAACTTAATGCAAAAGCGAAAGAAAATTATCGCTGACATGATGAACCAGTTTTCAAAAGAAAAGACTGGCTTATCTGTAAAGGTCGATATGTCTGCCGCTCAAAAGGAACTGCAGAAAACCACCCGCATGGTTGCCGATATGTACGATGCACTGGGGCAAACGGGAAAAGCTAAAACCCTGATGGGCGAGGCTCTTAATGTTCTCGCGAAACTCAGTAATGGGGGAGCGAAAGGGATAGGTCTAGAGTCTGCAAAAAGAGAATACAAGGACTTTGAGCGACAACTCCAAGAAAACAAGGCCATGAGGGCTGAACTCGATCGACAGGTAGCCAACGGCATAGCCGAACAACACCGCCAAGAAGCTGTGAAAAAAGGGAAAGACCCGTATTCCGACCCGGTTTATGCAAATTCTGAGGCTGGCAAAAAGGCAAAAAAAATAAAAGACCAGCAAGAGGCCGAGGCCAAGGCCAAGGCGGAGCAGCAGAAAAAAGATACTGAAGCTCTGCAGAAATACCTCGAACAAAAAGAAAAGGCGTATGCAAGAGAGCTGGAAGCAGAAGCTGCGCTGGCTCGAAAACGCAAAGAAAATGAAAACCAACGGATTGAGGCCACCAAAAAACGCCAAGAGCTAAACAAGGATGAGTGGGCTGCTGTCCAAAAGGCTCTCGGGGAAAAGGAACGTGACCCACACCGTAACGACCTCTACAAAACCACTGGCACATATTATCCCGAAATGAATCGCAGGGAACGGTTATCGGCTACTCCGTCCGAAGCGGATGAGTTAGCTAAAATGCGAGCGGAGGACATCAATAATCGTCGTTTGGCCAGAGAATCGGCTGAGAAAAAACGTCAGGCACAAGCCGAGGAAAAGGCTGAGCTTGACAGAATGAAAGCCCAAGAGATTAACAACAATCGACTGGCTCGGGAGCGACTGGAACGAGAGCAACAACTTACCAATGCTAGGTTAGATAATGAGAAACGTGTTCAAGCTGAAATAAAGCAAAATGAAGACCGCATCAAAAAGAACCGCGCAGATGCTCAAAGCGGTTTTACGAAATATTTTAACCTTCAGGATAAGCTGGGTAAATTTACGAGAGATATAAACTTCCTTAGCGGGAAAGAAGTTTCCGAAACGAAAATGCACCAACTCCTCGAGGAAATGGAAAAAATTAGGCGCAAGGCGCTTGATATTGGTGCCACGGATATTGCCAGCAAGCTGACCAAAAACATGCTGAGTGGCGTTAAGGTAGTTACTGAGGCCGAAAAAGAGGCAGCTAGAGAGAAAAAGAAAGCTGACAATGAAGCTCAGAAACGCCTTAAAGAGCAAGCAAAACTCATAGAAGATATTGCAAAGCTCTGGAAGGACATTGAAAAATACCGAGGCGCAGATGGCCAGAGTTTGTCTAAAAAGGGCTATGACAATATGCTGGGCAGAATTAGCAACCTGCGTGACAGGGCAGTGGAGCAAGGTTTACATGGCGATGCAACATTACTGAACCCTTCCCTGCTGAACGGCGTAAACACAAAGCTGGGGCAGTTTAATAATCGCCTGTCCGAAGCGAAAGACAAAGCGCAACAGCTCTATATGAGGTTTCGAGAAACTGGCAAAGAGGCCGACAAATTGAACTTCTTGAAAGCCAAGGCAGACCTCAAAGAAATGAACAACCTCGCTGAGGATTTTGATCGAGCCATCAGCAAGGCTAGACGGCATGAGCTGACGCTGGGGAATATTGCTAAAAGGGCGCGAGAGTCTGCTAACTGGCAAATCGGTGGCCGAATCGAAAACACCGTCGTTGATTTTCCGAGCGAAGTTATCTCGTCTGTTAGTAAATATGAGCTGGCTATGGCTGGTATTGCACAGGTGTTGCCAAAAGTTGAAGAAGGGCAGTCTGCTGCTAACGCTCAATTCGGTAAATTTGCAGATATTGCCGCTCGTTATGGGCAGTCTCTCGATAGTGCTCTCGAATCGGCAAAATCAATAGGTAGAATGTATGGTCAGGCCGACGGAAACCACAACAAAGGAGCAGAGAATACCTCTCTTTTGACCGCACAAGCAATGAAAATGGCAACGGTCGACAACTTTGACCCCATTGAAGCTACTCGCGGTCTCGAGTCTGCGTTATCACAGTTTAACTTACAGACCGAGGACACTAACCTTTTGATGGAACGCTCGGGAAAAATCCTTGACGTTTGGACAAAGCTGGCACACAATTCGGGTGCTTCTGCTCAGGATTTGGTTCAAGGTGTAAACCAAGCAGGCGCGGCTGCTCATCAGTGTGGTGTGTCTTTCGAGACACTGAACTCGCTCGTGGCTGTGGGTATTCGCTCCACTGGCAAGACAGGCAACGAGATAGGCACGACTCTAAAAAGTATGTTCTCTTCTATCCTTTCCGATAAGAACATCAAAAGCATGGAGCAGTTTGGCGTTAGAGTGTACGACATTGGAGAAAACGGTAGCAGAAAACTTCGAGATATGAAGGATATTATTCTGGATATTTCTCGCGTTCTAAGTACTGGCGGCAAAGACGCCAAAGAACTCCGTGACTTTATGATGCCTATTGCTGGTGGTAAACAGCAGTATTCAAAAATCGATGCTATTCTTGCGAACTACAAAGAGTTACAGCGTACCATGGGAGAAGCTAGTGACTCTGCAGGTTTTACGGATAAGCAGTTGGAACTTCAGCTCAATACAATTTCTCGTAAGTGGGAAACCCTAAAAACTAATGTCTCTCACTGGTTTGCTAATAGCGGCGCGGATGGGTTGGCCAACGATCTGAAGTGGATTCTCGATACGCTAAATAGAATTGTAAATGCCGTTATGGACGCAGATACTCATTTTTATCAATGGGCAAAGTTGGGAGTTCAAATTGTTATCGCGTGGAAAGCTATCCCTGCTCTTATAAACATGGCGGCTCGTGCGGCTGGACGCTTTGCAGCTGCTAGTACGTTTAAGGGTGGAGCCTCTGCTGGAGTTGCTTCGTTAGGCAGTGGGTTAGCAACACAATTTAGCGCAGCAAAGTATGGCGAGATGAGAAAGCAATTACAAGCGGGAAATGTCCAAATTGCTAAGGCCAATAGCCTTATGACAATATGGAACGGCTTGATGACCAAAGGTGCTAGGGCATCTTCGGTTGCCGCTTTTGGGGTAAAATTGTTTTCCGGCGCGATAGGTACTCTTCGGGGAATAGTTGCCGCGTTAGGCGGCCCTATGGGGCTGGCGATTACGGCTGCGATGTTACTAAGTGAACAGTTCATAGCAAGTGCTAACGATGCGGAGGTTTTAAAAGAGAAGCAGGAAGATATAATTCAAAAATCTGAAGAAGTGGCTACCACCACCGCTCTAGAGCTGGAGAAGCACGATGAAGCCGCAAAAAAAGCGCAAGAGCTCGCAGACCAATACAATATGCTGGTTGATTCTTTGAACGCTTTAAAAGCCGCTGATGACGGTTCTGCTGAGTCTGCACAACGGCAAGCAGACGTTCGTAAACAAATGGGGGCGATTAGTGACGAGGTTCAACAAATACTCCATGCCAACGCTATTGAGTTCGACAAAGACGGAAAAATAAACAAAGACACCATTGAGAGCCTAGCTGAAGCCGATAAGGCTAAAACGATAGAGAAAATAGATAATGCTCAGTCTGAAATAACAGCAGAAAAAGACCGCCTTGATGCTAAAATCGAATCAGCAAAGATCATCTTGGAGGCTCAAAAGGCTGAAATCAACAGTACCTATGCCGTTGCGACTGCATATAAAGCTCTGTACGCCACCGTTACTGCCCTTGAAGGGTTGATGGCTGGTTTTGATTTCGGGATGCAAGGAGCTCTGGAGTCTACCATGATTGGTGGAGCTTCTCGTTTTGTTTTCGGTGATGCTAAAACAGATGAATGGATTGCGTCTTTTAAAAGCTCCGCTCAATCTCATGCTCAAAACTTTGCTAATAGGTTGGATTTTTTAAGCTCTGGCAAAAATATTCTTGCTCTGCAAAATGTAATTGAACAACAGAAAATTATAGACAGTCTCCAACCTCAAGTTGACCGTTTAAGTGACAGGTGGAATAGTCTTGAGGCCGTAAAGCGTGGAGTCGGATATGACCAAGATAAACATGAGTATTATGAGAAAAGGGAAGATATAGACACTTCCGGCAGAATCCCCGGTGGAGGCAAAGAGCATCCTCTGTCAGAAGCAGAGAAGAAGGCTGCTGCCAAAGAAGCCGCTAAGGCCAAACGCGAGGCTGCAAAAGCTGCTAGAGAACAGGCTAAACTTGAACGACAGAAAGAGATTGTCTCTTTCCGTAATGACGAGCCTATGGACTATGTAAATACTGTGTCTAAAGAAACTGGCGCTCTTACTATCGGTCAGTTACTGTCGTTTGCGGCGGCTCTTAATGGTCATAACGACCCGTGGAAGGTTCATGCGGACTATTTCTCCGATAAGAATATTTTCAAGGTTCCCGAGGCACTGACAAACCAATATGCCGATGGAAAGACCGATGAGGAGTCTCGTTTTTGGGCGTTCTCTAAATGGTTACAGAATAACCAGGCGCGATTTGGCGGATATGAAGGGGCACTTGAGGCTTATTACAAAACTATCCATCCGCAAACCAGTGATGAGGAACTGAAGCGTAAGGCAGAGGCGTGGATGAACGAGGGCGAGTATTTCGACTCCAAACACGATTACAACAAAAACAAATCTGTGCTGACTCATCATAGTGCCTATGGTACTGGCTATGCAAGCGGGGACGTTATTACTGGCTCCCAGTATGACGATTATATTAACCGCATGGCCGAGCGGTATGGTGTCGATAAGGTGCTGGCTCATCAAATCGCAGAACGAGAATCAACGCATGGTCAATATTCCAGTAATGTAATGCAGGTTGAATCCGCGACAGGTAGAGAAATGGGCTTCTCCGATATGAGTGACCCTTTCCAGTCTATCGAGGCCGGACTCAAATATTTTGCGAAGATGTTAAACGACAACAACGGCAACATCGAAGCGGCGCTTAGGGCGTACAATGGCGGCGGAGACCCGAACTATGTTGAAAATGTTTTGAAGCACAAATATACTCCTGTAGGTGTAACAGGCAATAGTTCTATTTGGGATAAGGCGGCAGAACATCTTAGCGACCAAGGACTTTTGGACTACGGAGCCGGGGCAGAAAACCTCGGTCTGCAATGCGCTGCCTTTGTTTCCAAGGTGCTTGTAGAGGCCGGGGTAAAAGGACTTAACTCTATCAATGTAGACGAATTGGCCAGACAGGCTGATGCGCAGGGGCTTTATCATTCGGCAGACAGTGGCTACCAACCACAAAAGGGCGATATTTACATTTGGGGACATCACACTGGATTTGCTGATGGACAAGGTAACTATATAGCCCGTAACTCCACTGAGGGGGTTCACTTCGGGAATGAGCTTGACTACCGGGCAAATTTTGGCGGTCTTAGGGGATATATCTCCACTGGCTCTGCACTTGGTGGCAGCAGCAAGCAAGCGGCTTTCCAATGGAAAAATAGCGAGTCGGATGGACAGCCTACTTTATTGAATTGGAGACCAAACCAGCAAAATGTTGTACAGAATTGGTATGAACGCCAGCAAGACCTGTTTAAACTTCAAGAACAAGAAGTAAAAATGCTAGAAGATGCTGGTCAAATGGCCGAGTCAATCAAAGAGCAGTCTCAAACGGCTAGAGACAAAGCTAATACGCAGGCTACTTATCTTGCGATTACAAAGCGGAATGTGCTAGAAGCCTATAAACTGTTCATTAAGAAAATGTCTGAGGACAGTGATGTACAGGCTGCGTTGAAGCGGAATGGCACGACCATTACCAATATTTCTCCTTCCGATATGGATGACCTTATCCAGCGCATGAAAAATGCCAAAAAGAACACCGAGGAGCTGGAGCGATTGTGGAAGGTTGTCAAAGAGTTTAAGTTCGACTCTAACGGCAACAGTACAAAGCTACAAGAAATTGACCTCAACGAAAAGCAACAGCGAATCGAAGCGGCAAAAGCATCCGGGTATATGACACCCCAAGAGGAAGAAGATTATGCTCTGAACTCGTTGGACTTGTGGTATCAGCAAGAATCCAGCGGCAAAATATTCCAAGACCCTCGCATGGAAGAGGAATATCACAGACAAAGAGCCACTGTTTATCAGACACGGCTGGAACGTCTGCAGGTAGAAGCTGAAAAGGCTGACGAGGATGCCCCAGCTGTCAAGGAGGAATTACGTCAAAAGGTATTAGCTGCCAAGAACAATGTTGACAGTAAAGAAGCCGCTCTCCATAACGCCAGTACGCCAGAGGAAATCGCAAAGGCCAAAAAGGAACTTGACGAAGCGCAAAATGCACTTGACCTGCAGAGCGAAACGTGGCGAAATGTTGAGCAACACGGCACCGATGCGCAGCGCAAAATTGCGCAGGAAACGTCAAAGACAATAGCCAACCTAAACAAAGAAACTAAGGCCGCCGACAAAGTGGGTACGGAGATAAAGCAGAAAATTGGTAATGGTATAAAAACCATGTTCTCCGATGTGCTTATCGAGGGTAATAACTTCAAGGACGCATGGAAAAACCTTTGGACAGATATAGGCAAGTTTGCACTTGACCGTCTGTTGGAAATCCAAATGTCGAAATGGTTCACCCCAATCGGCAAAGCCACAGGTGGCTCTGTTAAGGCTGGTGCCACTGGTGGCATGGTTACTAATCTCTCCGGCATTGCTCGTTTTGCCAACGGTGGTTATACTTATACAAATGGCCTGATCCAAGGGGCAGGGACAGGGACTTCCGACAGTATCCTGACATACCTTGCGCACAGAGGACAGTTCATCGCTACCTCCAACGGCGAATACATCATCAAAAAATCCTCGGTAGACAAGCTGGGTGTTGGTTTCCTCGACACGTTGAACAATAACCCTGAAGCAATCGGGGCATTGAACGGCCTTAAACGATACGCCAACGGCGGCAACCTCGGGGAGTCTTATGCGCCTTCTATGAGTCTGAAAGGAATCAACGGCTATAAGACCTTCAACAAGTCCAATATGGAAAAGCAAATGAGTTTCTCTACCCGAAAAATGGAAACGCTTCTGCAGGGACTCCGGCAAGACGTACAGGATGGCAACAAGTCTGATGGTTCGGTCGCACAGCCGATTATCCTGAACACGCAAGCTGACAGCGCATCCGTGATGAAAGCTATTGCAAAGAACCCGAGAGCATTACAGGCCATCTTGGGGAATAACCAGCGAAGGGGGTTTAGATAATGGAGGATTTACAGACTTTTAAACTGAACCCCAAAGGGCAGGTAAAGATTTCCCTCGCATGGGCACCGAAACGGACTGATTTTATGTCAGGCAAATCCCAGTTCCAACGCAGGAGAATTAACGCAAAAAAAGCCTACTCGTTCACGGTCTGCGGAGGTCGCAAGGATTATGACTACCTGATGGAGTTTTATAATTCCCACTTCGGACAGTTAAAGCCCTTCTACTTCGACTATGACGGCAAGACGGAAAAGGTTTATTTTGGCTCGGCTCTGCAGGTAAAAATCAAAAGGGAGGTCGGCAAGATCGTCGGCTTCTCTGCTAATATTTCACTGGACATTGACAAGCGCGGAAAAATCGACAAGATTACACCGTCAGAAAGCGATGTACTCCCAAAGGCAACCCCGGCTGTTACCTATTCTTCCGATTGGAATACAAAGGTGTATAGCAGCTCCCCAGCGGTCAATCGCCGTAAAGAGTACAACAAGCCTCGGGAGAAACTGTCTGTCAAATTCAAGGGGCTGAAGAAAGAACGTGACAGGGTCATTGATCTGTATGAGTCCCATGCCGATTTACCGTGCCTATTCCCTTTCGATGGAAAAAAGGTAAAAGTGCGACTCCCCGACTCCATAACCATCACAGATTACAGGGAGGTCAAGAAAATTGTTGGCTATGAGTGCCAAATGGATTTAGAAATAGTGTAAGGATCAAGGCTCGTTTCCGATATGGAGGCGAGTCTTTTTTTGTTTTCGCCTGTTTTTTATGTCGATATTCACCATGAGTAAAATATAGAGGAGTGTTTAAATGAGTTTTGACACAGATAAATATATAGGAATCGTGCATCGAACCAACGGTGACACCTTCAAGGAGTGCGACTGTGTGGGGCTTGCCCGATTGTTTTATAGAGAAAATGGCTGGCCGGAGACCTTTTGGGATGACGGCGAACCAATAACCCATGAAAACTTCAACACAGGAGCGACGTGGAAGCGCTTATTAAGATACCTCAATGGACATATGGAAAAAACCAAGGACATAAATTCCTTGCGATATGGGGCGTGTGTGGTGTTCGTTGTCAACGGGGACATGCACTTAGGCGTATATGTTGGAAAAGGTATGGTGCTGGCTATGGCCGTGCCTGTCAAAGAAGGAAAAAGCACGTCGACACTCTATCATAAGCGTGTATGGGCTTTGGCGTTCAAAAGGGGGTATAACCGATGTTAGTTTTACCTGTAAGCATGAAAGAGGCTGCGTCTAGTGGCAATCCGTTTTTTATCGAGTTATATATCATCACTCTGCGTACCGCAACGCTGTTTTTAGCAGCAGCAGACGAGGACATAGAGTTTGCTGGACAGAAATATATCGCCGTACCTATCAAGAGGGACGAGTTGAATAGGTCTCTGGACAGTATAACCAATGATTGCTCCTTGGAGGTCTCGGACTGCTCTGATGACCTTTTGCGATACCTTCTTAGCGGCTACGATTTTAGATCCTGCCGTTGCAATATTATTCGCATCCAATACCCTGACAGTTTGGAGGACGAAACAAACTTCTCTTGGGTGTTCTCGGGCGAGATTGATGAGCCGTCTTTTTCCGATGGGGTATTTACCTGCAAGGTTGTTCGGGAGTTCCCACAGATACAAGTCCCTTCGCGGGATTTTAGATTGGCCTGTAACAGCGAGTTTGGCGATGAAGATTGCCGTATGGACATAGGCAAAGAGCAGCTGACTGTAACCAAGGTCACTCCGAATACACTGCGCCTTCCCAATTCTTATGACAAGAATTACTGGAAGCACGGCACGATTACGATGGAGGGTGAGTCGCGAACCATCACCAAGTCAGACGGCAACGAGATAACCATTAACCTGAACTTCCTGCAAGAGTTTTCTTCACGTTCTGCGGAGCTGGTAAGGGGTTGCGACAAAACCAAAACCATGTGCCAAAAATACAAGAACATGATGCATTTCAGCGGATTCCCCGCGATTCCGTTTGAAAATGTTTATAGATAGGTGGTGAGAGATTGAATTTTGATGCAAAAAACACCATATCGGACGAAAGATTTGCAGAAGAACTTTTAAAACCTTTTGTTCCCGGAGAGTTTAAAATCGACCTCCAGTTGTTTGGTAAGTCCAAAGGTAAGACTGTGGGTAAGATTTTGATTACGGCTGCAGCATTCGCTTTTGGTGCTGGCCATGTGGGCATGAAGCTGTTTGGTGTAACCAAGTCATTGGTTGGCGGCATTATGGCATCTTCCTTGGTTGGCTCGATTTGGATGATGGCTTCCTCTCGAAAAATGAACCAAAGTAGCCCTTCTATTCAGCGATTCGACAAAGCTCAAGAGAGCATGAGTAGCACGGCTCAAATCCCGGTTGTGTATGGTATGCGTAAAATTAGCGGAAATCAGACGTACCATGAAACCAACGCGAAACAGAACACCCTTCATAAACACGTTGTCCTTTGTGAAGGTGGCATCGAGGGCATTGTGTCTGTGTGTGCCAATGATTTGCTTATCCCGACCGGAGAGCAAGTTAAAGGCACTGTTTTTACAATTCAAAACGTCAAGTATGAGGACGCACAAGCATGGAAAGACGGGAAAAACTTGCACCTGTATGCCAACGGAAAGGACGAGGTTATTTATCTGTGTAACAAGAAAGACGCAGACAAGTCTGACACGTTTTATGAATGGCAAGCAAGCACTAGCTCTTTGATTTCGTATATCAACCGTATGCGCATGGGCTGGCAGGCGTTTCCTTATGCAACGTCCTCAAAGTACCCGGGAGACCTGAAAGTTGAAACTCCTCAGCGTGAGCGGAGAGTTACCATTGGTACTTCCGAGGATTGCGATGAAAAAATATCAAAAGACCAGTTGACCACTTATGAAAATTTGTGGAATGGGAGCTATAAGGTTTCTTTTGGTGAAGGTTCTGTCGGTGTTGCGATTGGCAGGTCTATTTTAAAGAAAAAGTATCACATCACGGGGCGTTTGTCCGATGAGGTCTTTTATCGGGATGAGACATATTATGACCGTGGCTGCTACATGAATCCCCTTAGCGTAACTGCTAGCACCGTAACAGGCGGCACAAAATATACCTTTCACGATTGCGAAGCTCCCGATAACTACGAGGAGGTCGGCGGTTATCCGCATATGGCGTGGCTGGACATGACATTCCAGACTTCCAACGAGTTGAACGGCAATCCGTCTGTGGACTGTATCGTCAAAGGGCGCAAGGTTTATGACCCCCGCTCAAAAACAACCGCATACAGTAATAACCCAGCCTTATGTGTGTTAGACTTTCTCACTAACAGGCGATATGGTTTAGGCGAGTGGGTAACAGAGGCTGACATTGACATTGATTCCTTTATTGAAGCTGCGAATTACTGCGATGAGGAAATCACGGTCTACGATGCTGACGATACTCCGTTGAGGTCTAAGCGTTATGAGCTGAACATGATTGTTGACGAAAGGCAAGACGCTTCTCAGTGGCTTCAGGATATGTTGGCGAATTTCTGTGCATGGCTTGTAATATCCAAGGATAAAATCAAGCTGATGGTGGAGCAAGAATCTCCTGTCGTTCACAAGTTCGACGATGACAGTATTACCAGTATGACCATCACACCGATCAAAGCTAGCGATGTTCCTAATCATTATGAGATTTCCTTGTGTAATCCTGAATCGAACTGGCGCGTAATTCAGGTTGTCTGTGACGATTATGCTGACCAAAAGCAACGAGGGAAAGTAATTTCCAAGACTGTTGAACTTAGTGGCGTAACTTCGCAGTCCCAAGCCCTCCGATTGGCAAGATTTTACAGTGACTATAACCTGAGCTGTCCTATCGTGGTCAGCTTTACCACTGGCATTGAGGCTATGGCACTGGAGCCGGGGGATGTAATCTCTGTTTCTTATCGGGATGCCTTAAAAGACATGCCTGTACGCATATCGGAAATCAGGGAAACGGACGAGAACGAGTTTGAAATAACGGCGCGGCAGTATAACGGCGATATATACAGTGACGAACTCGGCGGCGGAATACAGACAAAGAGCTACACCATTGCAAAAGACATATCCGACGAGGACTCTCCTTATTTTGTATTGACCAATGTCACGAACCTCAAGGCAATATCCCAACATCGAAAAAAAGAAGATGGCACAGTCGCATACGACATAGTTGTTTCCTTCGATCTGCCAACTCAGTATACGGTAAAATCCGCCAATGTCTATTATAAGCAAAACAACGCCCCTGTGAGCGAATCAGGCGTTATCCCAGAGGGGGTTGCTGCAGACGAGATAGGGTATCAATCGGAGTGGCGATGTGCGGGAGAATCTACTGGAACACTCAAAATCCCCAATGCGAAAATAGGCGATGTGTATAAAATCCGAGTGGCCACCATAAGTAAAAGCGGGAAAGAACAGGACATCGAAGACTGCCCCGAGGTGTTGTGCAGGGTTACTGCGAGAGAAACAATTCCCTCTCAACCGTATAATCTGACCTTTGATTTTACGAACGACTTTAGCTTTTCATGGAGCGACGTAGTGGATTCAGATGTGGTTTATTACGAACTGCGTTCTGACACCAATAAAGGGAACCCAGTCGGTCTACTTGTAAAAACTGCTGCTCCTACTGCCACTGTGAAGCTGACCAGCAGGTCTGGTAAGGCTTATGTATATGCAGTTAACCAGCAAGGAAAATACAGCTATCCTGCAGAATGTGAGTGGAACTACCCGAAGCCCGAAGCTCCCGACAAGATTACATTTAGTGAAACTCCCCGGGGTGTGCGAATCACTACACCGTTCTTCCCTGCAGGGATAAAAAAGGCAAGGCTTTACATTACGGGGGCGTCGTCTTCCGATGTGATTGACACTTTAAATCCTGTGTATGATTTCAAGGGGTCTCCGTCTGTCTACTCTATTAGAGCGTGTTGGATTGACCTAATCGGAGAAGGATATGTTTCCCAGGAGTATTCGTTTACGGTAAATCCCACGTTCAACCCTGACTGGATAGCCGATGGGAGCATGTCACTGGAAAAGATGGACGGTGTTATCAAAGGCGCTGTTAAGGACGCTCAAGACTCCGTTCCTCGCTTGAAAGAGATTACAGAAAACATTGACTCCATTGGAGTTGACATAACCGGTATCAACACCAGCATAGAAGGAATCAGCACAGACATAACCGGTATCAACACCAACATAGAGGGAATTAACACCAATATTCTAAGCATTGAGGGGAATATAACGGAGCTGAAGAAGGCTGACGGCGAAATAACTGCTACTATCACCAAAACAAATACTGAAACGCAGGAAAAATTTGCCAGTCAGCTGACACAGAAGGCCGAATCCATCATGGCCACTGTTGCAGCCAATAAAAAAGACCAAGAGTCAGAAGACGCTGCTCTTGCGTCACAAATCAAGCAAACGGCTGATAACATTAGTTCTGCGGTTGAAAAGAAAATCAGCGGTGTGAGAACTGACCTCTCTAAGTTAGACCAGAAGGCCGAATCCATCATGGCCACTGTTACCAAAAACAAAAACGAACAGGCCAAGACAAATGAAGACCTGGCTTCTCAAATTTCGCAAACGGCAGAAAGTATCAGTGCTACTGTCGAGACAAAAATAAAGGGCGTAACCAGCGATATTTCCAAAGTAGACCAAAAGGCTGACGGTATCAGTGCCACGGTCGCTGCTAACAAGAAGGCACAGGATACTAAGAACGCTGAGCTGACTTCTCAAATCAAGCAGTCTGCCGATTCGGTAACTTCTGCTGTCCAAAAGAAGATTGACGGTGTTGTAGGTGACATCTCAAAAGTAAGTCAACGTGCTGATTCCATAGAGTCTACTGTCTCCAAGAACAAAAAGGATTTCGACGAACAGCTGGCCAGTCAGCTCAAGCAAACGTCAGACTCTATCCTTTCGACGGTCGCTGCTAACAAGAAGGCACAGGATACTAAGAACGCTGAGCTGACTTCTCAAATCAAGCAGTCTGCCGATTCGGTAACTTCTGCTGTCCAAAAGAAGATTGACGGACTTACTTCCGATATTTCCAAAGTAGACCAAAAGGCTGACGGTATCAGTACCACTGTACAGAACCGCTTAGACGGCGAGGTCAACCCTAAAACTGGAAAGCGCGAAGGCGGCATAGTTGCTAGTATTTCCAAAGTAGACCAAAAAGCTGATGGGATTAGCTCCACTGTACAAAAGAACAAGAAAGATACCGATTCGGAAATATCCCAAATAAAGCAAACCGCAAGCGCTCTTAGCACAACAGTGCAAACCAATAAGACGAACACAGACAAAAGCATATCGGGGTTATCGTCAACAATCACTCAGCAGGCCAATTCAATCACTGCTATTGTTACGAACCTCGGCAAATCGCCTACAGCAAGCGGATATAGCGCCCTGACTCAGCTTCAAAATGGTATTAATGCGCGTGTAGTCAAAACGGATTTCAACGGCAAAAACATCATCAACCAAATCAACCTCACGGAAAAAGGTACAACCATTGATGGCCAATATCTGCATATTACAGGAACTACTCAAATCGAAAAAGATGTTATTGTGGGGGGCATGATAAAAGCCGGTTCAATTTCTACGCAAAAAATAGCCGCCGAGGCTGTTACATCTGACAAAATATCGTCAAGAGCTATTACTGCTGACAAATTGAATGTTAGCTCTTTATCAGCTATTAGCGCCAATATTGGTACGTTAAGAACAAAAGAAAGCGGTGCTCGTGTTGAAATTAGTAACAACTTAATACAGGTGTTTGATGAAAACGATAGATTGCGTGTTAAATTGGGGGTATGGTGATGCCAGCGGGATTGTCTGTTTTTGACGATAAAGGAAATAGTCGCCTGTGTTCGTCAAACTTTATTTTTAATGAAATAGGTACATTTGTGGCACAACACGGCCTCCCCCAAGAGATTACCGACGATAGAATTATAGGAAAAAGGATTGCATGTTTTATAAAGTCCGTTGAGCAGATACAAGACGGCGCGTATATATCTTATGCTTATCCAAATGGCATATCCATTGACAACAACAAAATACAATGGAGTTATAATGGTAATTTCAGCTACGACAAACGCGCAGGTCTTTCCGAATCGTATAAAATTTATAGAGTTATTTATTCTTATGGGTGGTATTGAATGAGCACATACTTAGAAGTAAAAAACGATCTTGACATCGTACAGGTAGATGATACTCATAAAACTTTAAAAATAATCAGAGAGGGAACGCTGTCTGCCTCTTATTCTCGAGGAGAAATGTGCGGCTTTGCCTTAGAGGAAAATGAGTGTTTTGCTGTTTTTGCTGTTGCGTCAGGAGTGCTGTTGTGTGTCTCTCCCTTAATTTACGATGGCAAGTTGGTATACTACGTGTCAAGCGATGGCGCCCCAATATCATATAAGACAATAGGGTATTTGTGCTCATCCGATAAAATGCTTCACGGGGCCGGCATAGAGGTATACACCGATAAGGGCGAATTGACTTATAGTTCTTTTTTCAAGTCAATGAATTATGTCTTATATAAAAACATCCCCCCTAGTTCTAAAATATGGTCAGGGACAGGACGTGACACCCCAGAGTCAAAGGCACAATCTCGACTGATAGATAATGGCAATTATTGGGAAAGCTACGCTTACAATGGGCAATCTCCTTTTGTCTTACCGCAGTCTATTCCCTGTGTTCACAGTGGCTCTATAAACCCATTTTATACAGGGTGGCAAGGGGCTAACCCCAACTATGGAGCATTTACCTGTGGAGGCTTTCGTTTTACCGATAGAAACAAAATCGAAATTCTTTCTCCTCTCATTGAGTTTGGCGCTCAAAAAATAATCGGAGTTGGCGATTTTAGTCAGCTCACTTACAGAGATTACCATTCTGGAAGTGGAATGAACGAGGTAAACCATTATAGCGGGGCTATGGCAATATACTATGATTTTCATATTTTTGAACCCATATAGTAAGGAGTGATTTGTTATTTACAATCAGGGATTTCAATTCTTAGAGCAAAGAGATTCTGACGATACTATCCAGCGGGAAGGCGTCGTTTCTAAAAAAAGCCCATTTAGTACATCAGATAACAAAGGTATTTATGATGTGATTGCGGAAAATTTGCGCTGGTTGAAAGATACACTGGATAGCGTAAGCAATTCGGATGAGCTTTCTGCCATCCGTGATGACATTCAAAACATGTATAACGACATGAGAACCAATGAGAAATTCGGTTCGATTGAAGCTACGGAACAGGCTAAGATTGCTACGGAACAGGCCAGCGTTGCAACAGAAAAGGCTGTCGAAGCGGCTCAGGCTTTGTCCGATATGAAAGCGGAAACATCGTCTGTGGCCGACAATATGCGGGTAATCAAAAACAACATCGCAGACATAAAGAAATATCTTGAAGAAATTGCGGCATTGCAAAAGGACGTTGCGGATAATGCTCAGGTCGCCACCAATCATGCTGGGGTTGCAAAAACCAAAGCAGCTGAGGCTGCTGTCTCCGAGACCAATGCAAAAAATTCTGCGGATAACGCATCTTTGTCTGAAGCTAATGCGAAAACGTCTGAAAACAAGGCTCTTGCTAGTGAAAAGGCAGCCAAAACTTCCGAGACCAATGCTAAAGCCTCCGAAACGGCTAGTAAAGCCAGTGAAACCAACGCAAAAAACTCTGAAACGGCTAGTAAGGCTAGCGAAACGGCCAGCTCCTCCAGTGCGTCTGCGGCCAAAACTTCCGAGACCAATGCTAAAGCCTCTGAAACGGCTAGTAAAGCCAGTGAAACGGCGGCTAAAGCATCCGAGGCCAACGCTAAAGCCAGCGAACAGGCAGCAAGTGCCAGCGAGAGCAAGTCAAAAACCAGTGAGGCTAATGCGCGAAACGCCGAGGCCGGGGCCAAAACATCCGAAACTAACGCAAAAAACTCCGAAACGGCTAGTAAGGCTAGCGAGAAAGCGGCTAAGACCAGCGAAGAAAACGCCCAAAAATGGAGCGAGGGCACGCCTGATAGCACTATAGACAGTGACGGCAATGTGATTAATCATTATTCCTCTAAGCACCATGCAGAGCAGTCTACCTTGAGTGCAAGTGAAGCTAAGGCTTCTGCAACCAACGCCAAAACGGCGGAGGCCAACGCCAAAAGCCATGAGCAAAAATCACTGGAATATAGAGATAGCGCTGGAATGCAAGCAAAAAACGCAAAAGATAGCGCAAAAAACGCAAAAGATAGTGAAACCAACGCCAAGGAATACGAGTCGAAGTCTAAGGAGCATAGAGATGATGCTATGAACTGGGCTGAAGGTTCTATCCCCGACTCCGTGGACGAAAACGGCAATCCTGTAAAACATTGCTCTGCCAAACATTATGCTGAAAGCGCTAACGACTGCTCCGACAAGGCAAAAGCCAGTGAGACGCAGGCTAAAGCCTCCGAAACAAAAGCGGCGGCATCAGAGTCCAGCGCCAAAAAAAGCGAGACTAATTCCAAAACATCCGAGACCAACGCAAAAAACTCCGAAGCAAAAGCGCGGAGCTGGGCAGAATCTTCCGATGTCGTGGAAACAGAAACGGTGTCTGGTGAAACTATTAACCACTATTCCTCTAAACATTATGCTCTTGAGGCCGAGAAGTCTTATAATAGCGCGTCTGCAAGTGAAACGGCTGCACAGTCCTCTATGAACAAATCGAAAGAGTATATGGAGAAAGCGGCAAAATCCGAGACTAACGCAAAGGCCAGCGAAAATCTTGTAAAAGGTTATTCCGATAGTGCCACTGCTTCGGCAAACACTGCTAGCGAACAGGCTTCCGCTGCCAAGACTTCCGAGACTAATGCGGCAAACAGCGCAAGTTTAGCAAAAAAATGGGCTATGTCTGATACATCTCCAGACGGAGGGTTCGACGCTGTTGGGACTGGTGGTAAAACGCAATCAGCAAAAACATGGGCGACTCAAGCCAAGGAACAGGCTGTATCGGCAACAAACAAAGCCGCAGAAGCGTCCGAATATACCAAAACGGTAAAAGACGTACTAAAGCAAGCGCAAAGTATTCAGGCCACAATCGCCTCATCAAAAAGCGCAATGGAGTCATTAGCAGAACAAACTAAAAATGCTCTTTCTGAGTCAAAATCCATTCGGGACAGCCTCTCCGACGTGGTGAAATACAAGGGGTCTGTCGAAAATTACTCCGATTTGCCGAAGGAAAATAATAAAATTGGCGACATGTATAACGTAAAAAACGCCGACAAAGCCAATGGTTGTAATGCCGGGGACAATGTTGTCTGGAACGGCACTGGCTGGGATAACCTGGGGGGCTTTATTGATGTTGATGACATTCTGAACGGTGGTAAAAATGCCAAGCTCGGTGAAGTAATAGCAACGTCTTTTACTGGTAAACTTATCGGCAACGCCGATACAGCTACCACGGCTGACAGTGCAAAGTCGGTCGCATGGGCAAATGTAAGCGGAAAACCAACCTCTATGCCCGCAAACGGCGGTACTGCTGACAGAGCGTTAAAAGCTGACGTATGTACAGGCAACGCGGCCAGTGCTTCGAGTGTCGCGTGGGCTAATGTATCAGGTAAGCCTACTTCGTTCACCCCTGCTTCTCATAACCACGATTCTTCTTACCCATCAACAACTGGAACAAGAGCAAGCGGAACGTGGGAAATTAGTATCACAGGTAAAGCGGCTACTGCTGGAACAGCCGACACCGCAACCGCATTGAAAATGAACGAGGGGACAAATGATAAATATCGCCCTGTTTGGTTTGAAGATGGTGTCACAAAATATAGAACGAATTATAACGACAAATTCCAATACAATCCCGCAACTGATTCTCTAAAAGTCGGTAGTATCACAGGTAAAGCGGCTACTGCTGGCACTGCCGACTCAGCTAAAGCTGTAGCGTGGGGCAATGTTAGTGGTAAACCGAGCACTTATCCTGCAACGGCACATAACCATGATAGTTCTTATCCGTCTACCACAGGAACAAGAGCAACAGGCACTTGGGGAATTTCCATCAGTGGCAAGGCAGCTACGGCTGGCACGGCCGATGTGGCGAACAGTGTCTCTTGGGCTAATGTGTCAGGTAAGCCATCCTCTATGGCCGCAAATGGAGGCACATCGTCTTATACCAACAACATCAATATAACCCGAGGAAACGAAATTGTTCTGAATAAAAACGGTCAGAATGACGGAGGAGACTACTGGTTTGGCTATAGAAACGATGGAGCAACAAAAGCAACAACAAGTTATATATTTGGCGACGGACTTGCAAAAGGCGGTTTAGCTAACCTCAAAGCAAAAACCTTTATTGGTAGTCTGCAGGGCAACGCGACCAGCGCCTCTAGTGTCGCATGGGGGAACGTAACGGGTAAGCCGTCCTCTTTCACGCCAGCTTCTCACAACCATGACGGCAGTTATCCCTCGAAAACAGGCTCGGGCGCATCGGGGACATGGGGTATCAATGTAACCGGTTCGGCTGGCTCTGTGGCTTGGGGTAACGTGAGCGGTAGACCGAGCAGCCTTCCTGCGAACGGCGGTACATCCGATGTGGCAAACAAAATCGCTGGCACTTACTCTGGTAGCGGTGGCTGTCAAGGGCCGGGGTATTATGGCCGGTATCGTGCAGGATTTCTTATGTCCAACCAGTCAATTAATGGTGATAGCAGCTATAAGAACTGGCTCTATATGGACAACTACGGCAGTGATGATGCTGGTGGTACGTCTGCAATCGGCGTTTCTCGGGCAGCAGCAAGAGCCTTTATTATGTCTTCCGATAAGAACCGCACGTCATGGAACTGGTCAGCAGAACTTCTGAGCACGGCAAACTATAATAGCTACGCTCCTACGAAAACAGGCTCGGGCGCATCGGGGACTTGGGGTATCAGTATCAGTGGCAAAGCCGCTACGGCTGGCACTGCTGATAAAGCTAATGCTGTCGCATGGGGAGCTGTGTCTGACAAACCAGCGACTGCCACAAGGTGGCCGAGCTGGGGAGAAGTAACAGGAAAGCCTTCTACTTATACCCCCTCTAGCCATACCCACGCATGGAGTCAAGTAACAGGCGCTCCTGCAACTGCCACAAGATGGCCTAGCTGGTCGGAGGTAACAGGAAAGCCATCTGTAATGACTACAGGTGGTGGCACTTTTACAGGAAATATTGTAGTTCCCACGGCAAGCTCCTCTTGGAGGGACGGACGCACAAAAGCAGCTATTCGCACGACAAGCATAAATGGTTATACGCCTGTTCTTTCTGCGAAAACAACCAATGGCTCTTGGGACTACGGTGTGTACGATGGGAATATTGCTCATTTCACATATTTCACTGACGATAACTATAACAAAAATAACAACACACAAACGGTCGATGTTCAACTGAAGCCAAACGGTGAGGTGCAAGCTCCTGCTTTTAGAGGTCGTTTGTATGGCACAGCGGATGCCGCTAACAGCGTCGCTTGGGCTAACGTATCGGGAAAACCCAGCACCTTTACTCCAGCTAGCCACACCCACGCATGGTCGCAAGTCACAGGCGCTCCTGCTACTGCTACGCGGTGGCCTTCATGGGGCGAGGTGACCGGAAAACCTAGCTCGTTTACACCAGCGTCACATAATCAGGCATGGAGTACGATTACAGATAAACCAGCACAGGCTACAAGATGGCCGAGTTGGAGTGAAGTTACCGGCAAGCCTACGTCTCTCCCCGCTAATGGTGGCAACGCTGACAGTGTAGGCGGTGTAACACTTAATGACCTTTATCGCACACTTTCAGGAAGAAAAAGACCCCAGATGACTGATATCTTAAAAACAATAGTGAAGTCTAGCTTCAGCGGCACAAATGTAACACCAGGAACGCAAACAGATGCGAAGCATGTACAAACTGACAGCGGGAGAAATATAGTTTATTATACAAACTGGAATCACATCCAGCTGACGCAGCCTTTCACGAATTTTGATAAGATATTGATTATAACAAGTAATGGTGGTGATTACGGTCAGCATGTATTGTGGGAAAGCTGGGAATTGGCACACGCAATCAGCTGGCATTATCGATTTGCGTTATTGAAAGACACGAACATATATTGGTGGTGCTGGGGGGCACAAGGAACAAACCACCCACATAGTGATACTACTAACTTCTATTGTCAAAACAGCAATATCAATATTTCGGGAATATTCGGCATAAACTATGCATAAATCAATTCGTATGCAGACTAAATCTATGTGAAGAAAAGGTGGTGGTATTTTGAATGGCGAAACCTTAGAATTTGCTCTTGCCAAAATTGACAAGCAGTTGACCAGCATATCGGAGGAATTAAAAGACCTTAAAAATAATTTGCCAAACCTGTATATATCAAAAGAGGTATACCGCAGTGAGTTGTCCGATTTGGAGCGGCGTGTGGCTGTCCTAGAAGCCAATTCGTCGAAAGTGACCTGGGCAGTCCTCGGCGCAGCAGGTAGCGTTTTGTTCACAGTCGTAAAAGCGTTTTTAGGTATATGAGCAGGAGAAATCACGACGATATAGAATTATATCAATACGGGTAATTCTGCCCGAATATTTCTAAATAAATTATCTCGCATTAGGCTGGTTTGAGAGCATCCCCCATGGACTCTTGGACTGGCCTTTTTGCGTTGGGGGTGAAAATTTGAGAGAAGTAATAGAAGGTCTGAAAGGGTTATGGCAGAGGCTTAAAAAGGAGCCGCTTATCGTAAGAATCAAAGTGCTAGTCTGTTTTATCCCTGCTCTGATTCTTTTTGCAATCACCTGCATGGGCGAGTTTGCTGAAAGTGCTGGCATGAAAATGGTTGGCTGGGCATGGCGTGACCCTCGGTTCGGTAAAAACCTTGCGGGGGAGAAACCGTATTGTCCGAAGGAGGTATGAGTTGAAAGTATTAGAGAAAATTGTAGATTGGTCTTTGGACAAGGTTTTAGGGGTTGGCTTAGTGCTGACCCTTTTAATTTCCCTGTTTTTAGGCTATGACACAACGATACAAACAAACATCATAAGCGGTTTGATTGGCTATATGTCAAAAACTGTAGTACAAGAAAGGAAAGTTGAAAATGAAAAAAGTAAAAAATCTCATCGAGAAAGTAGCAGGTAAAGCCGAAAGCGGCTGTAAGAAAGTCGCTAAGTTTGGCTATGGACTTGTAGGTGCGATCGTGGGTGCTATCGTACTAACGGCAGTGGTTATGCTTATCCTAGCTGGTGCGCTGGCTGTTGCTTGCGGTCTACTGACAATCGTTGCGTGTGCGGCAGTATTTTTGGCTCATATCCTCGGTTTATCCACTGGCTGGGCTATCGCGTTTTTCTTAGCTATGATTTGGCTCTTTTGGCGTAAATAATGGAGCTGTATATCAAAGACGTAGCCGGGAAAGAGGTAACTGTGGGGACGAGAGTTGCTTTTATCGTTCCTCAGTTCCGTTTCCTGAAAGTAGGTATTGTTGATGCAGTAACCCCGCGGGGGGTAAAGATTCTCTACGATGGGCACTGGGTAACACATCGGAAAAGGAATCAGATTTCAAGGATTGAGGTGTAAAAATGCAAGGTATTGTGGAATGTCCTGATTGTCATGTACGGCATGTTCGCCTGATTAAAAAGGACATCAGTAAAAGCGTGATTGATATTCACTGCGGTGGATGCGATAAAGTTCTCGGCAGTATCCATGACTACATGGTGGATGAGCCGTCTGTAAAGCAGGTTGCGACTTTGGACGAACTGGAGGCAGATAATGCGTAAGGTCACATTGGACGAATTAAGACAGATTGCCGAAGAACAGCGTGAGGCTGTTTGGGCAGAGGCGCGTTCCGTAGGGCGTGAACCGAAGGTGTATCTTCATTGGACGGCAGGTCACTACTTCCAAAAATTTGATGATTACCATATCAACATCACTGCCAACGGCGACATATGGCTGGCTACGGATGACTTGTCCGAAGTGTTAGCGCATACATGGCGCAGAAACACTGGCTCTATCGGCGTAACGCTCTGTTGTTGTGCAGGTGCTACGAGTGCCGACTTGGGCGATGAACCTCCGACTCCCCAGCAAATCGAGTGCATGGCTCAGGTTATTGCTACACTCTGTAATGCTCTGTGGCTGACTATCGACCGCGAAAGAGTTCTGACTCATGGCGAGGCCGCAGATAACGCAGACGGATGCTGGTGTCACGAGGAATATGGCTGCTTGTCTACTGTCGAGCGTTGGGATTTGCAGTATCTCGGAACAGAGGAAAGCCCTGTTTATCTCAAAACCTATGACGATGAGCGCACCGGGGGTAACATCCTGCGCGGAAAAGCGAACTGGTACGCCTCCGAATGGGCTGACTAAAAGAAAGGAAGATTGACGAATGAATAAAATCAAACAGCTTGTAAACTGGATCACCTTGAATAGCAAATATGCCCTGATGTTGCTGGTAGCTGGCGTGGCGTTCTACGCTGGCTTTTTTGTTTGTCAGCACTACAACAAGAACGTGGTGGAGGTGCCAGTGGAGATTGAAAAGACCATTGAAAAAACTGTCCCCATTGAGGTTCCAGTGGAGGTCAAAGGAGATACTGTTATCCGATATGTGGAGAAACAGACTCCATCGGACGCTGATGTAGAGATTACGAATCCTGCCCCTGTGGTATCGGTGGCCTATAACGGTGAAAAGACCGAACTTGCTGGCAACGTATCGGAAAAGCAGAAATTTGAAAACGGCAAGCTGCAGGTCGAACAAAAGACCGAAACTGTTTTAGATGTGACACCTATCGTAGAGCGTGAGGTCAACACTGCAGTAAACAAAGCAGTACAGGAAAACACCGACAAACTGAATACCGAACATCAAGCAGAATTGAAACAGGAAAAGCACAAACGGCATAAACGAGAGATTGAAACATACCTCGCCGGATTGGGGACGGCTGGCCTGTTGTTGTTGTTCTGATGAGTAAGAAAGACATTTGGGTGCGGGCGCAGCCTTCGGCTGTGTCTGTGCCTATTTTGTTGAACGATACTCCAGCAGAGGGTGATCCGCCGTGTTCGGAATGTCCCGATGCGGAAATGTGCGAGAGATACCTTGAACAGTTCGGTTGTGGCTTGTGTGGTGGTAACTGATGTTTAAGTGCTCTCTAAAAAAACTCTGCCGTAAATGTCGCGAGGTTGCCTGTGACAAGTGGTGTTTGTGCTTGGCCTGTGTCTATTGGATTGACGGAAAATGTACAGGCGAACCATTCAAACGCTGGAAAGGTTGGAAATCCTGCAGACAAGGCAGACGTTGGCGAGATATGTATGAAATGTTGCACGACTTATAATCAGATTTTATAACAGGAGTTGATTGAAAATGCGTAAAGACGGCGTAATTTGGTACGACAACGAGCGACGTAAATTCCGCGTTGCTATTGGTATCGGACAGAAACACCATATCGGACGATATAACACCATGAAAGAGGCCAAGGCTGCGCTCCATGCGGCTATCCGTGGTTATCGGTACGGCTGGAATATGGGTGTAGTTTGCTGATAAACAAGATTGTGAAGGGCGATTGCGTAAAGGGCATGAGGGAAACCATCAAAGATGCGTCTATTGACCTTATCGTGACCGATCCTCCGTATCTTGTTAGCTATAAAACGAACTACCGCAAGAACAAAGAGCATAAATTTTGCAGTGAAATAAAAAACGACAACAACCCCGATTTGATAAACGATTATATCAAGGAGTGTTATCGTATCTTAAAGCCTAATTCGGCTATGTATATGTTCTGTTCCTGTGTCCACATCGACAAATTCATGCAGATGGCTCGGGATGCAGGTTTCAATATCAAAAATAATATCGTATGGGTAAAAAACAACTGGACGGCGGGGGATTTACAGGCAGCTTTCGGCAGACAACACGAGTATATCCTGCTCCTGAACAAAGGCCGTAAAAAATTCCACGGCAAACGCCTGACCGATGTATGGTACTTTGACAGGGTAGCTGGCTCTGAACAAGTCCACCAAAACCAAAAGCCCATAGAACTGATAAAACGGTGCATTGAGTATCACAGTGAACCAGGGCAGGTTATCTTTGACGGCTTCATGGGTTCAGGGACTACTGCAGTAGCGGCTCTTGAAACACACCGCAATTTCGTGGGCTTTGAGCTGGATGACGAATACCACAAGGTGGCCACTGCTCGTATTGATGAATGTAAGAAAATGAGTTAGAATATATATCGTGGTTGGTGTCGTTAGTGCTTTCCCTTCGGGGAGGTGAGGCGCATGACGCTATATGAGATGTTATCCCTATTACTGGGTACTCTGACGCTGATTGTGGCAATCCTTGGACTGCTGAAAAAATAAACGCATGAAAAAAGCCGCCTAGCCTTCTGCTCGACAGCCCTTTTCTAACACTAATTTCGTTTTGGGAAGGTGCCAGCGGGTCGAAACGCCAGCCACTTCTTTTGTCAATATTATAACTCTTTCGTATAGATTTTTCAAGGTAAACCATCAGACCGCTCCGCAAGGGGTGGTCTTTTTTTGTATGCAGGAAAGGATGATTATTTTGTTTATCGGCTTACACAGACACAGCCATTATAGCAAGCGTGATGCCATCGCCAAGATTCCCGATATGGTAGAGCGCATCGGCGAATTAGGCCAATCAGCATGGGCACTCACAGACCACGGCACAACCTCGGGACTGATGGAGGCTTATAAAGTCACACAGAAATACAACAAACAGCACAACACCAATATCAAGTTTATTTTCGGGTGTGAAATGTACTGGACACCAAACGTGTTCATCAAAGACCGCAAAGCCACCTGCCACCTGCTGGTACTGGCAAGAAACGAGGTCGGCTACAAAAACCTGCTGCGGCTTACGACTATCGGTTACGGTGACAAAGGAAAGAGACCGGATCAATATTTTTACAATATGCGGGTAACGACCGAGGACATGGTGGAATGTAAAGATGGCCTTATTTTCACTTCAGCGTGCATGGGAGGCGTCCTAAATCCAAAGGTATATGATGGTATAGACTGGGATAAAAACCTCGCCTACGAGCGTGCCACGAAGTTTAAGGGGCTATTCGGAGATAGTTTTTACCTTGAAATTCAATGCTCCGATACGCCAACCCAGCGGGAATACAACAGGAACATCATTCAGATGGGCAAAGACCTCGACATTCCTGTAATCGTGACAGAGGACAGTCATTATGTAAACCAGCACGAGGCTGACATCCACCGCAAATGGCTGGGAGTAGAAATCGAACCCGACAACCCTGACGCATACTATCAGACCGATGATTATTTTATTCACTCCGAAGAACAGGTAAGAGAGGCTATTGGTTATCTTCCGGCTGATACTGTCGATATGCTGATAGACAACACGCTCAAACTGGCTGACTCCATCGAAACTGTCCACCTGAAATTCGGCGGCAAGAACTTCCCCGAACTGGATTTAGGCGGTAAGACTCCGCTGGAGGCCGTAAAGGAAAAGTGCAGGGCTGGCTGGAAAAAGAAAATGCAGAGCGTTCCCCGGTCGGAATGGCCTGTATATGTCGAACAGTTAGAGCATGAGTTCAAGGTACTGGAGAAGTGCGATTACTTGACATACTTTCTGATGACTGAGGACTTTATCAGCTGGGCGCGGTCGCAAAACATTCGTATGGGTATTGGGCGCGGTTCTGTTGGTGGCTGTCTAGTGGCGTATCTTATGGATATTACACGGATTGACCCCATCAAATATGGCCTGATTTTCGAGCGTTTCGCACATGACAAGAGAGTGTCCCTCCCTGATGTCGATATTGATATGCCAAACTCACGGCGGCAGGACTGTATTCAGTATCTTGTCGATAAGTATAAAGAGGTGTTCCACGTTCGCACCTTCGGTAAAATGGCCGAGAAAGCGTCTATCCAACGTGCAGCACGGTCGCTGAACTACACTCCCGAGGAAGTCAGGGCACTATCCAAAGCGGTTTCATCCATCGATGAGGTTTCAGATCCCGAGTTACGCCAGCTGGCAAAGTCGTATCAGGGCATTATCCAAAACTACGGCTGTCACGCATCGGCGGTAATGCTGTTCCCCAGTGACGCTAATCAGTGGACGGCGATTGAGAAGCAGGGTGATGACTATGTATGTGCGTATGAATACCACGACCTCGAAGCTATGGGGCTTTTAAAAGAAGATTGCCTCGGGATTAAGACGCTGGATTGCATTGATGAGTGTGTACGGCTGGTAAAAGAACACCACGGTGTTGATGTTGATGTGGATGCGCTCCCCGACGATGACGAAAAGACCTTCAAAATGCTCCAAAAGCTGGATGTAAAAGGGTGTTTTCAGATTGAGTCCGGCGGCATGATTAAACTGATTGACCAAATGAAACCGACCTCGGTCTTTGATTTAGTCCCCCTGGTCGCACTGTACAGACCTTCGACAATCCAATCAGGTATGCTTGATAGCTTTGTGAACCGCAGGGCAGGGACAGAGAAAACAATCTATCTCCATGACAAACTGAAAGGGTGCTTATCGGAAACCTACGGCGTTCTGTTATATCAGGAACAGGCGATGAAGATTGTTCAAGTAATGGCTGGGTATGACTTGGGCGTTGCGGATATGTTCAGACGTGCCATAGGGCGCAAGATACCGTCCGAAATGGCTGAGCTTATCCCTAAATTCGTAAAGGACGGCGAAGCCCTCGGGATAGATGCGCGAACCATGAATAAGCTGGCTGAGTGGCTGACGAACTGTGCGGCGTATCAGTTCAACAAATCCCATAGTGCTGCCTACGGCGTGACCTGTTATCAAACAGCATATCTTAAAGCCCATTATCCGGCAGAGTATCTGACGGCGTTTCTGAACGCATACAAAGGGGACAAGCAAGAAGATCTGCTCCCATACGTTCGCGATGCGAAAGAACACGGCATAAAGATTCTGCCACCTTCGGCTGACAGTGATACCTGTGGTTGGACTTGTGGTGTAGACGCTGACGGCCAGCCTTGGATTCGTGTTGCCTTGAATTTCATATCGGGCGTAGGAGATTTGCCAGTACCACTCGACAAAGACAGCTACCTAAAACTCCCTCGGGACAAAGTGGAGAACCTAACCAAAGCCGGAGCGTTGGATTTTGTGGGGGACAGAGCCAAACTGCTGGAGAAGCTGTATAAAGGCGGTCAGCTGGAACGATTGCAGAAACAACTCGACACTGCTGCAGAACGGCAAGAAAAGAATCGTATCCTGTATGAATCAGCAAAAGAGGGCACAAAGAAAAAAGAGGATGCCAAACGCAAAATGCTGAAATATTCCGAGCAGAAGTGGGACATCCAGCAACGTATAGACGAGGTCAATGCGCTGAACTGCAAGGACTTTGACCAGTCAAAAGCAGAAATGGAAGTGCTGGGCATGACTTTTGTCGATGTGTTCGCCGGATATGACCTGTCCAAATACTCCACACCTGAAGTAGACGAGAACGGAAAACCAGTAGAGAGCACCCCAAATCGGAGGATTGTGCTAGGCTGTGTCAGACGCTGGAAACCGTGGAAACAGAAGAACGGAAAACCTATGGCCTTTTTCTCCATAGAGTGTCCTGACGGTAGAACCTATGACCTTGTAATGTTTAACTATGTTTATGCGCAATTAGAGCTAAACAAGGTATATGGCTTTGTCTTGCAGGGCAATAAATTCAAAAAAACATTGTAAAAACATACAAGAAAAACCATAACGACAGTGACCTGCTGTTATTGACACACACATATAAACGACCATATAATTGTATATAGAGCAAAAAGAAAGAATCACAAAAGGAGTGGTAACTATGGCAAGGGGAAGAACCAAAGGTGACGTAGATTACGACAAAATCCTCCAAAAATGGAATATCTCTTACGAACTTTATGATAAATGGGTATCGGCAAAAAAAGTCGTATACATTTTAGACCAGTATAAACAAGAACTTGGGATAGAAACAGATCGAGAACTGGCCGAAAAAACAGGGATACTAAAGCAAATTATCTCAGCCACTAGGAGCAAAGCCCGCAAGGGGAGCCGTTTGCAAGCGCTTGGAGCAATAACACTGATTGATGCATTAGGGATAGACCCTCGCGTTATCCTGGTTCAAAAGGTAAAGCCAATCGAACTGACACTCAATCCTTACGATGCGCTTTTTCTTGACTCTTTCCCCAGTGACGTAGACCGGGCAAACCTGATGAAATACAAAAACGAAATCCTGTCGTACCTGCACAAGCTGGTTGATGAATCCAAAAAGAAAAACATTGCCGAAATGGAAAGATATGTGAACTCAAACTAAAAGCCGCCGAAAGGCGGTTTCTTTTTTTATGCCTTTTTCGTCTGTATTTATTTGTGTGTTTATATATTTACGTATTTTTATACTTGTTTATGTATGTGTATAACTACGTATTTATGCACGCCTACACATGCCCTTCTATGCGTTTATGCACGTTTGTATGCACCTGTGTTTTTATACTTATTTATGTATGTGTTTTATTGTGTACTTATGTATTTGCTTATATATACACATAAAAAAAGAGTGCCTTCCGGCACCCTTCGGTCATTGGCTTATATCATTTTTATAGGTCTTCTCCGTTTGGACTTCCCGCTGTTTTTTATCACATCGGAAACATCCTCTGGCGTAGGGTCGTTCTCGGTCTGCTCGTTTTTTTCGGTCTTTTCTTTTTGCTGTGGCTTTGGCATATATTCAGGATGCGGAATATATTCTTCGTCGGGTTCTTCCGCTGGCTCGTCCACGGTGTCCACACCCGGCCCATCGTTCGCCTGGTCTGCCTGAGCTTCAGCAACCTTGGCTTCTTCCTCGGCCTTCTTCATCAGCTCTTTGCCTTTTTCGACCTTAGCTCGTTTGCTCACTGCCTGACTTACGCTATCCTTGAAATCATCTTCCAACTCAAAAGCCGCCAGTGCGTCACCTTTATGCGTGGGGATGATGGTTCTTTTTGTTTCCTTCTTCATAGCTTTGATTCGAGCCACCTTCTCCGCCAGCATCTTGTCCTTTTCATCCCTCAGTATCTTGAAGAAATCCTCGCGCAGAACAAGCTCAGATATATAGGCCGACATATTAAGCCCCATCGCATCAGCCTGAACCTTCAGAAGCTCCTTTACTTCCGGCTCTATTGTGATTGTCATATTAACTCGCATATTTTATCAGTCCTTTTCTCCTGCATAATATCCGTAAGCATTTGCAAATACCGCTGTCATTTCGTCCAGTGGTTTATATGCAGTATCTTTAAAGTGGGGGGCAATGAAAGAGGTGCCACCGCCGACGATGTAAAGAGAGTCCATCAGTTCGAGATTCCAATGGTTAATTCTGAGATTGTTCTTGATAGTCTTTGCCATTCTCTCAAAGGCTTTGTCAGCCTCCTCGGGTACTTTGTCAATGTATAACTTCGCTTCATAGCTCTCAATATCATTGTAGCCGACATTTTCAAGAGCTTTCACAATATCCCGATAAGCATTGATAACGCCTTTCTCTAAGCTGCCGCTGTTCTCTGGGACGTAAGTGCCGCGCTTGAAGTAAGCAAAATCGACGGTTTTCTGTCCAATGTCAACGATGCCAATCACTTTTCTTTTGATGTCCTTATCGTCTTTGGCAATCAGTTTGTAGACAGCTTCCGACTGGGCATATACGGAGATTTTCTTGATGTCAACGGAGCACTTCTTGCCATTATAGGACACTTCATACTTGCCTTTTAGCTTCGTTAGAGCGTCTTTCATGGCCTTGTAATCGCTAATGGGTAGTCCAACCGCAACCGAATCGGAGAAGCTCTCTGTGTCCGTCATAGCACAGATAGCAGTCAACATGAAAATCTTGTGACGTAACATATCAGTACGGTCAAATGGAGCTTCGCCGCCACGGTTCAAGGCGGTCATACCAACATGGTACTTAACACCGTCCAATTCAAGCAGCTGATCGTCCGGATCAGTAGTGGGAATGTAATCCTCCGATGCTTCCATGTAAACAGACGGGAAAGCCGTAACCTCCTCGCCGTCATACACCTTCACATTACCAAATCCAACATCGATACTAAGCATAGATACAACATCCTTTCAATATGTATTTGTTTATGTGCGGTTCCCGACTGGTTCCCCGCAACAACCATATTATAGCACACGTACATATTTATTTGCAAGCATATTTATTTTATATGTATGGTTATATTCGTTTACATACGTATTTGGAAATTATAAAAACGAAGAGTGTATTATATTTATGAAAAACTTGGGCTTGACTCCATCATATATGGTGTGTTATTCTTGATGCATAGACATTTTGAACACGGACAACAAAAAAGGACAACAAAAAAGGACTTCTCCCGCGCCAACGGTTGAAATCCTTTAGTCCACATAGCCTGCAGCCACAGGCACTTGTAGGAAGCGACGCCAATCGCAAGACCTACTTTGAAAGCAACTACTGATTTGTGTACGGAATCAGCAGAGCATTGTTTTCTATTACTATATTATACAGTAATGGAGTAAATAATGCAAGAGTTATAGCTGTATTTTGCTATATTTCTATACGCATATTCGGGAGCATTTTCAGACCTGTGGTGTTGGTTTGAGGATGCTCCTTTTTGGTATGTCTAAAACAGGAAAAGAGGTTATTGGTATGGCATGGACAGTAAACGGTATAAAACTGAACAACACGCATCTCGCCGTATACAACTGCGTAAAACGCTTATCGAAGAAGCAAGGATACTGCTCTGCATGGAACGAGCAAATCGGGAAGGACTGGATGGTGAATCGTTCTCCTGATCGCGTGAGCCACATTTTAACCGACCTGCGTAGAGCTGGCCTGGTTGCCGTGCTTTGCATTTACGAGAAAGGCAGAAACTTTGTGAAGCATCGTAAACTCACCATTGTTGGGGACTTCCTGAAGGCCGTAACCCCCAGTCTTTCCTCTATCGCTACAAATAACGAGGTACATTCCGTAGGATGTAATAATAAGACAAACAACAACGACGGCGAGCCACTCAAGAACCTGATGCGGTCTGCCATGAAGCTGGGTATATCCCCATATCGGGTAAGTGTTGCCATTAGAAAATGGGGCATTAAGTACGTTCAAGAAAAGATGGCCATTGTTGCCAACTCCCGCACGGTAAAGAATCCGGTGGCTTATTTCCTGAGAGCATTACTCTCCGATTGGAAGCCCAATAAACGCGCATCTAAGCATATCGGACAACCCTGCGACTATACCCGCAAGACCGTATTCACTGTGAACTACGAAAACCATGAAGCAGATGCCGTTGTCAAAACACGTTCCCTCGATGAAATAGCCAAGGACTCTCCATTTGCTAAGTTTCTGCGATAAGAGCATAGATATTCCCTGACAACTCCATACTCTACGCATCAGGCGTACTCTATTCATTTTTAGGGACTTTATGCCCATTATTTTAAATGCGGGTAATTTCTGAAAATAATTTCTTTGAGTATTCGTCATACTTTCTAATGTGTCAATAGACACTGGCTCTCCTTGTATTTATTGGGGTCTTGCTTATGGTATTTCTTTACAGAGATAAAGCGACACAGGGAATGCGACCAAAGTCATAATATCTTTGCTTGACATTACATTCGTCACAGTCTATTATTAAAATCACATTAGAAATTGAGGCAAAAAAAAAAAAAAACACCAATTCTGACATTTTCCATCGGGGAAACACGTTTTACCATTCGTAGCTCACTTTTTTGCACATCTTCAACTATTCGGGAACGTAAACCACTTATAGTCTATTTGTAAAATGATACTTTTAATAAAAAGAATTTATTTTATAAAAATGTATTGTTTTTATGTGTATACTGTGGTAGACTGTATTTAGTTTACAAAACAGGAGGTTCTTTTCATCATGCAAAAATTCCCCAAGATTTTCCGTTTTCTCGGTAAAGACATCAAGATTGACTCTCTCGAAGAAGAGAAGAAGATTTTAGACGGCTTATCGAGGCTCGTTCGCGATAACTTTGAGTGCGGGTTCCAAGGGCATGACGGAAGAGAACTTCCCATTAGAATACAGATTGGAGATGCGTGTTAATTGGCTAAAAAGAACGATGTCGAGGCTCAGCTGAAAGCTCCTTTTCCGCTGGCTGACCTTGAGTGGCGTGTTGGTTCCACTTTCAAAGAGGGTACAAAGGGGATTTTATTGCCTTTTGTGACAGCCCGAGCAATTCAGGAACGGCTCGACCAGGTGTTCGGCGTTGAGGGTTGGAAGAACAAACCGGATATTTACGAGCAGGGTGTTGTGTGCACTCTGACGGCTACAACCGCCGATGGTAAGGTGATTGAGAAAGCTGATGGCGCAGAGTTCTCACAGGTTAGTGGCCTGAAGGGTGGCATCAGTGGTGCTCTGAAAAGGGCTGCTTCTGCAATGGGCATTGGCAGGTATCTGTATGATCTGCCGGTTATCAACGTAGAACTCGACCACAAGCGGTTCAAAGGCAAGGTCGTGGCTCTCCCCGATGAGTTTGTTCCCGAATCGGAGAAAACTGGGGCGACGGAAGTTAAGATTGAGTATTACGGTTTCGCTGGCTCTGACGGCGGTTACAACAATCATAGAGGCGCATCCAATAGTGCACCCTTAGGTAACGTATCGGAAGACGAAATCAAGGCCGCTATGGACTTTGTGGTGCGTAATGACAAATACAACGAGGGCAAGAAGATGTCCGAAGTGTGGGAGAAATCCCTGCGCTTCCTTGCAAATGGTCGCGACAAAGAACAGGCCAGAGCAGCTCGAATTGTAGCTCGGCATAAGGGCATCGCACTGTAAGTATTTATGTATGTAAGTGCATATGTGTTTGTTTGTGTATGTAGTTATTTGTGTAAATATGTATAGTGGAGGTTTGCTGTGTTACGTTTAACAACCATATTTCTAGCCGGGTGCGGGGCCTATGTATTGGTTGGCACCTATATGGTACTGTGCCTCCTAAATCGTTGCACTCTTTCTTCAACAGATAGCTACAATATGTGCGACGTTATGCGTACTTGTGCTCATATTATAGGGTATCACCTGAAACTCATAGAGTGTGCAATATCCACACAAACACACAACAACATAAACAAATATGTGTGTAAATATGTATGTGCATAGATATTGAGAAATTCGTGGGGTTGCCTTTTAAGAGCCAGCTCCACCAATGTTGCCTGATGTACTGTCTAGCCAATGGCGTATCAGCATTTAAGAACAAAAAGCCCTCGCCTGATTACTTCAAGTGCAGAGCGTATCTGTTTAAACTGCCAACACAGGACATCAAAAACATTGCATTGATGCTCATGAAAGAGCGAAAACCTGTCTACCTCTATGACCTATTAAAAAAGGCACAGGAGTATGTAGAGCGGGAGCGTACAGAGGAAAATAAAAATAAGATTGACCGTCTTGAGAAAGCGTGTAAAAACGGCAATTCTTACGACATGGATGCAGCTTTGTTAGATTTTTTAGGATAACATATGTTAAGAAAAACGATAGCGACATTGACAGTGACAACGGTTCTAGGTGTCGGACTGTGGTTCATTGATGACTTTTACACAGAGAAAACATTAGAATGGTACGAAGACTCCTATGCTTATGCTTTTGAGAAGACCAACGAGAAGCCCGATGAGGATAACGAACTTGGTCGTATGACATGGCTTTTGTGCTGGCGTATAGCGAATAATTTTACGCCGTCGCTGTCAGATTGGCTCGACCCACCACCAAAAGTGGGAAAAAGAGAAACAGTTGAGTACATACAGAAACAGGGGTATTATTACGATGCGTGGAAAGGAACTCTCGTAGAGATACCCGAATCGGAGGAAAAATAGATGTAAAAACCCTTGTAGGTCAGGTCGATTTAGTCGAGTTCGCTGAGAAGTACACGGATTTACAGAAGCAAGGTGATGTGTACCGGGGAATATGCCCTGTTTGTCAGCACGATAACAACAGTGAATTTGTTATATACGACCACAAAACCTACCATTGCTGGGCGTGCGGCTCATCGGGCGACGTTATCAATCTGTTGCGGGATAAGTATAAGCTGGACTTTTTCGCGGCGGCTGAGAAACTTGCCGATATGATGAACGTAGATTTAACCCATGACAAAGGCTATAAGGCCAGAAAAGAAGCGGTAAATAAAAGACAGGAATGGGCGAGAGCCTGCCAGCGCAATCTGAAGGTAGTCAAGGACTATCTCACTAAGGTGCGCGGCCTGTCAGACAGCACAATAGACTATTTTCAGTTAGGTGCGGATGAGCACGGAAATGTATCTATCCCCCTGATCGACGCAAACGGTCGCTATGTAAGCTGGGCAGTTCGCCGCTTTGAAGGTCAGCCAAAATATTTGACTGGTAAGAATGACGAGATTTTTACTAAAGCGGAATTTCTCTTTAATATGCGTGGCGCAAAGGAGAGAATGACGAACACCCTCTACTTAGTGGAGGGCTTTTTTTGTGCCATGAGTTTGTATGAAGCTGGTTTTGCGGCAGTGGCATACAATAGCAGCCAACCCTCGAAACAGCATATACAGAAGATGGCAGCACTTTTGAAATATCATCCTGAGCTGACAGTGGTGCTGGTGCCGGATAATGACGGCGTGGCCTACCCGCTGGTCGAAAAAGTCAGGAAGAACCTTCTGCGATATGCTCCTGAGTTACCTGTGGAAGTGCTGATGTTGCCGGATGGCATGAAGGATGTCAATGACTTCTTTGTTGCTGGTGGCACATCGGAAGGATTTGCACAGTTGCCGAAAGAGCCGATTGACCTGTTTGTGTTGAAGCAGGAACTGCAGAAGTGCGGGAGTCGAACGGCAGAGCGCAAAATGGTGGAGTCATACGCCAAGACAGTCAAGGATAATCTTACCCTGCTGCAGATCGCGAGTTATCTTGCTGGCAAATGGGGAGTCACGACAGAGGCCGTAGACGACTTCCTGCAGGTGTCCCGGCAAGGCATGGATTTAGACAGTGATTTCAAAGACCCCGACCAATGTATCGCGGAAACCGTGAAAATGCTGAAAGAGCCAGTTATGTCATATGGTGTCAAGACTCTTGATGATGGTATCAGGGGGGCTGGCCGGAGAAAAGATGTAACCATTGTTGGTGCGTGTTCCTCGGTCGGCAAGACATTCTTTGTTGTCTGTATGGCGGCAGATATGGTGGTGCGTCAGCGTAAGCGTATTGTGTTCTTCTCGCTGGAAATGAGCGCGGGGGCGTTGTTTGAGCGTCTTATCGCCTGTTTGCTGGGGCGCAGTTCGGATATTGTCGATAAAATGCTCATCGAAGGAGATCCGCTGGCCTATTCCGTACTGGAGAAGTTGCGCGAATACATCTATGTTGTCGATAAGAACGGCCTGACCATCGAGGAAATTGATGCCTATGTCAAAACCGCGAACAGTAAAATGTTTGATGGCCAGTTAGACTGTGTGTTTATTGACTATCTGCAGTATATGAAAGGGTGTTCCGAGTATCAGGTGTTGGCTGAAACGGCGAAAGGGCTGAAACCACTGGCGAAAAACAACAACATCCATGTGGTGGCTCTCAGTCAGTTGAACCGTGGTGTTAATCCGTGGGAGCGTCCTGACATGGGCAAACTAAAAGGCGGTGGCGACATCGAAGCATCCGGGGATGAAATTCTGCTGCTTTGGAGGCCGGAAAAAGATCCGAACCTGTTACCAGACGAACGAGAGTTAAAGAAAAACAAGGTTATGTGTGCGATAGGAAAGGCTCGTCATGGTGCTCGTATAGACGAAACAGAGCTGATTTTTGATCCAGCCACATCGAGAATAAGAGGTGTATAGTTGCCATACAACAAATATATCTGTCCTGATGGGCAGACTTGTGATATTGATAAATGCCTGAATGAGTGTCGTATTCCTGAAATGTTTGAGGCAGACCGTTGTTTATCTCATCGGACACTTAAAGCGATTTCCGAACAGAGAACATGGAACGGTCACCCCTCGGCTACCCAGTTACTGAGCGGCACTCGGGAAGAGTACCTGAAGATAAAGAAAAACTATGCCATTGACCCGCAGTCATCCATCTTTGCTATCTTTGGTACTGGCTGTCATGCGTTCCTCGAAGGATTCCTCGAGAATGACAAGATGATAGCGGAAAAACGACTGATGGACGCGACAGGGACTTACACAGGCCAGTTCGACTGCTACGATGGAAAAAGGCAGATTCTCTACGATGTGAAAACCTACGGTAGCTTCAAAACCGCGCATTTGATGGGGTTGGTCAAACATAGGGAGCCGATTTTAGATGAAAATGGAGTGCAGAAAAAATACAAAAACGGCAGGAAGATGTTTAAAACTTTCTTTACAGTCGGCCGGAGAAGCAATTTTGATGTTGCTGTTCAGCTTAATGCTTATCGGATGATGGTTGAGCACGCTGGCTATCCTGTCAAAGATATGCAGGTTGAGGTGTTTACTCGTGACGCTGGGACGTTCGCGGCAAAAGACCGGGGCGTTATGACCAACATGCAGCTGGTGCGTATCAACTTTATTTCTGACCGTTGGATTCAGCGGTTTATGCTGACCAAAGCCCACCGACTGATTGAGGCCGTTGAACAGGATAAGTTGCCCCCTCCGTGCTCGTATCGGGAATGTTGGGGAGGCCGGAAGTGTCAGGATTACTGCGCGGTGTGGAAGTGGTGCGATAAGGGCAGGGAGATTCATGGCGAAACGACCTGAAACCCTTGAACTGGAAAACGCGTTGATGGCAAAGACGGTCGAGTTTAGGACGTTCGGATGCCCCGAAGTAACCATTGGCTGGTACGGTAGAAAGCGCGTAGACTTCATGCAAACGAATACGAAGGGTATTATATGGTGCTATGAAATCAAAGTGACTGTAAGCGATTTTCACAGTAAGCATGGCCATAATTTTATGGGGCACTATAACTACTACGTTATGACACCTGAACTATACGAACAGGTCAAAGGCGAAATCCCCAGTGAGGTTGGTGTACTGGTTGGCAAATACCTTGACTGTAAGAAGAAGTCCAAGCGTAAGAAGCTGACCGCAGAACAGGCCGAAATGATGCGGTTGTATCTGACCAGATCAATGGCTCGTGAAGTCAAAAAGAACTGGAAAAGCCACAATGGGGACATCATCAACGAATATGAGCGGCGAGTCGCATACTGGAAACGCGCATACGAAATCGAGCGAGAAAGAAACGCCGACAGAATACAATACAGAAGGAGATAACGATGGAATTTCCCAAAACAGTGATTATAAACATTGACCATCCACAGGGGCTGCCCGACGTGGAGTGCAGAGGACAGATGGGCACTGCTCTCAGACCAATCGACAACGGCGATTATTGGGAGGTGCGCTTCTATGGCTTTGGTGAGCCTGACAGATATTATGAGGCGGCATTTCACAAAAACAGCTTGGAGGTGGTAGCGTGAAAAAAAGATTTGAAAATGGCAATACATACGCAAGCAAACTGTATCAGCTTTTGACAAGTTCCAGTAAGACAATCAGGGTTTATTCTGTAAAGACGCTCCGAATGTTGCTGGGAGTTCCTGCGGGTTCTTATCAGACAGGAAGTGTGCAGTTGCTTCTGAAGTCTATTGTCTACGAGCCGGTGGAAACAATCAACCAAAAGACAGCCCTGAAGGTGTGCTATGAAAGCATCAAAGTAAAGGGCGAGGTTGTTGCAGTCAAGTTTACTGTAAAATACCCCACAGCCAAGGCCGAGCAGCCGCGACAGATGGAGTTTAGTGCAGCACCCAATTCGCATATTGTTCCCACAGTAGACGAAAAAGGGAAAATGTGTTTTGCGACCGTTTCGGAAAATCCGATTATCAACAAGACAACCACGAAGGAAGAAGTGCCAAAATTCCTTGCTATTGAAGGTAAGCCCTTGACTATTGATGATGCAGTTTCTCATCCCAGTCACTATACAGATGGGCGCATCGAGGTTATCGAATTTATACAAGACAAGAAGCTGGACTTCTGCAGAGGCAACATTGTTAAGTATGTCAGCAGAGCCGGGAAGAAGGGGGACAAATCGAAGGAGCTGGAGGATCTGAAGAAGGCTCGTCAGTATTGCGATTTCGCTATCAATCAGTTGGAGGGCAGAATATGGAATACTTAAAACTGCAAACTCTTATCGAAAGCAAATTCGGTAAAAGCCAGCATGTGCGTTGTTATATGGAAGGACAGATTGGTAAGGTCGTAAAAATCAAACTCGACACAGACGAAGAAAACAAGCGCACCTTCTACTATCTGTTGGAGTTAGACAACGAAGAGCGGAGCTGGTACGCAGAGAGCGAATTGGAGGGACTTCCGGGGGACAGGGCAATATGATTCATATTTCGATTTATGATGGAAGTCTGAAAACGCCCTTTCGAGAAATCGGAACAAATATTAGTAGCACCGCAACGAAGGAAGAAATTGCTTCTGAAGTGATGGGGCTGTTAAAGTCTCACGACAAATTAAGACATGGCGAAACGGCTATGCAGAAAGCGTATCGCGATGAATAAAATTACAGACTTCTACGGCACGGGACTTAACAGCGAGCATATCTCTTTTGCGAATAGATTTCATATCAGAGGCGTTCACAAAGAGGGTATGACTGTACGCCAACTTATTCACGAGTTGCAATTACAGAACATGGACAGCAAGGTTATCTGGTATGACAAGGACGGCTGTACTCACAAGGTAATTGATGTAGTTCAAGACGGTAAAAGAGTGGTGGCGATATTTTGACGGACATACAATTCTTGGCTGTTTGGTTCGGAGCATGGGCGTTGGGCTATCCCACTCTTATGTCGCTGTTTACTTGCCAGTGGAGAGATTTTGGCTACATTCTGCTTATTGATTATTTGTATATTTTTATTTGCGGGGTGGTGCTGTTTTGACGCAGGGCGATTTGTTTTGCTGGGTAGTGACGGTCTGTGCGTGTATTGGCTTAACGGGCTTCACAGGCTGGGCGATAACCTGTTTGGCTTCCGATGTGAAAAAACGCATTGAAGAAATGATAAGCGGTAAGAAGGATAGGTGGTAAGGTCAGTGAATGAGTTTGTTAATTTTCTTACAACGACAGACCCAAAACTTGTTATGGATTGGGCGATGGCTATATTCATTTCGGTGCTTTCCCTGTTCTTAGTGATTTTAGTGGGTTCGCTGGTGGCAAAAGAGTTCATTGAGATATGGGGGTTAGACGAATGACTGTAGATGAACTTATAGCAGAACTACTGGAACAAAACCCCGAAGCAGAAGTGCGTTTCCTGAACTGGGGAAGAACAGAAGGATTTGAACCTATGCCAATCGAGGGTGTAGGCAAGGACGATAAAGGAGTTGTTATCTATTGAATCACATCAAACTTAAACCCGAGGACGTATCGCGGGAACCCCCGTGTATCAGGTGTCATAGACCAGCCTACGAGCATTGCTACTCGGATGCCGGACGGCGGGAAGTGAGTATCAGCGGCCTGTGCGAAGAGTGCTTTGACGAGATTTGCGACGCGATGGAGGCTGAAGATTGATGAAAAAATATGTTATTGGGCTGATTTTTGGCCTTATCATGGGGATGGCTGGAGCGGCGTATGCGAGTAGTTACGAGGTTAATTACTGGACTGACCCCGACACGAAGGTGCAGTATTTGGTCGTGAGAGAATATTGGGACGGAGTAGCCATTGGTATTTGCCCTCGCTATACATCTAACGGAAACATCATGTATGTTGGTTCTGAAATTGTAGAAGGAGATTAAGATGGATTTTGGTTTATTTATTTACGGTTTGACGATTGGTGCTGGTCTGTGTACTGGCGTTATTGTAGCAGATACGATTTTCTACTGCGGTAAAAAACTCATCGGGAAGTATATCCATATTGGCTGATTGCGTGGTTAAACAGTATTGTTTGACTGGCGAAAAACGTGGTGAGTGCAGAAAATGCAAGGAGTACAACAAGTTTGAACGCAAAAAGTCAAAGTCCCGACAGGCAACTGGTAGGGCAAACAAACGGAAGGGGAAGGAGTCAGAGAAAAAACTGTTACTTCACTTCCAAAGACAGGGACTCGAGAGCCGCATTATTGAGGGTTCGGGAGCGTATAAGAAAAGCAAGGGAGAAGGGTTTGATTCAGATCTGAGAGTCACCATTCTCGATAAAGAGCGCAAGGTGGAGAATAAGAAGTATGCGTCCAAGGCATCGGCTCTCCATCGGATTAGACGGCTCATCGGAGAAACGGACATCCTTTATATCACAGGCTTTTGTTATATCATGGATGAAAATATTTTTTACGATGTGGTCAAGAACAGTGAAAATTATAGCGTGGGCGAGGCTGCCAATATTAAAGCCATTCACACCGCAGAGAACACTTACAAAATTCGGGAGGTGTCTGACCGCGACTTTGGCTGGCTTCACAAGTTCTTTGAACAAGACTATGCCGACATTGTGTCGTTGGATGAGTCATACCGGGATTTCCTGTTCTGCTTACAGACTGGGTTCTTCAAAGAGATTATCTAACTATACACATATAAACAATACAAATAAAAATAAGAATTTATTTTATATAAAAGTATTGACAACACATATAAAAAGGTGTACTATAATCAAGGATTAAAAAAAAACAGTTTCTACATTGTTTATATCTTCTAATTTAATCATTGTTACTGTTGTTTTTGATTTCCTCTTTTCACAGCATAGGGTTTACTGCCCTGTGTACCGTTCCTGATGGTTTTGAGTCGCTTCTTTCCTTCGGGTTCGGTATAGAGTGCAGTAAGATTTGTCTTTCTTAGGCAGTTGTTGCACCTCCTTATAATTTCTTTTCACATATACGAGGCCACCAACTGGTGGTTCTCACAGGGGTATAGCCAAGTGGTTAAGGCATCGGACTTTGACTCCGACATCGGTGGTTCAACTCCACCTGCCCCTGCCAATATGCACTCCAGCGGGTTAACGCCTGTCTTGCGGGTGCTCCAAATCACCGTATTAGTTCAAAGGTAGAACAGTGTTTTTCCGTATTATGTACTACGGCTTTTTCGATAACGTCGTTGATACGTCCGTCAACCATAGTCATCTTGTTTTCCGCATAGCCACGGTATAAAGCAAAGAAAAAACGCAAGCACGGGGTTCGATTCCCCGATACGGTGCTCCTTGGGCGAGTAGCGAAGTGGTTAAACGCAGCAGACTGTAAATCTGCTCCTTCGGGTTCGGTGGTTCAAATCCACCCTCTCCCACCATATCATCAGAGTGCGACTCCTTTCAAATCCCTTTGGATATGTCTGATGTGTCTGCGCTGCATTAGATAATTCTTTCTTCATCCCCTATGAAGTTTCTTATCAGCACTCTGGCCAGAATGAATTACATACCGACAGTGCCGTGTTAACCAATGGTTTACTGATGTCGTAACAACTGTTGGAATGTATTCAGATAGACTAGAGCCTGTCAACAATTTGGTGAAGAACTCTTACATACTACAATGAGTTGGCATGGTTCAAATCAAAAAAATGGAATATCTGTAGTCGCATGAACAACCCGTCAGGGGTGCGTGGTGAATGTTGCAGATGTTCCGAAGTCTAGCTAGACAAAACTACCTAACTTATTTACGGCTATCTCCAACCGGCAGACCTCTTTGGATGAGTTGAGGCGAGGCAAATCGAGAGTCCTGAACATGACATAACTGTTCCGACAAGGGCCAGTCGTTAAAAACCAGCGGGGAGACCAACCAATACTCTCCCTGCTTATCATGGGCTGGACGAGGCGAAAGTCTTTGACGGCTCTTTTTTTATAATTTGCTGACAGGAGGTTTTTCTTTTGGAATCAGTCACCCTGAAAGGTTGTAAGGTTCATTATGACCCAAAGAACATCAGCAAAGAAGCGGCACTCGAACAGGCAAATAGCCGAATCGAAGAATTAAGAAAGACAGGAGCGAAGCTGAAAAGTTTCACAGCATTCACCCCGCACAAGGGTGAGGAATGGTACGAGCAACTCCGCAAAGTCAGAAAGGAATTGAGCAATGGAAAAATTCGCAGCTGAAAACATTATGCACCTTCTGATGGAGGCTACTCAGCGTAGCATCAAAAAAACCATCAATGAAGCAGCCAGGGCTGGACTGCCGAAAGGGCAGGTGGAGCGGCTGGCTCAACTCGAAATGGCGGAACACAGGGGACTTATCGACGAAATGCACGAATTGGTCAAGAACCCGCGTGGCTTTGAGGTGGCACACGGCTTTGAAGATAAGGGCGTGAAGCTGCCGAAAAGGGCGACCATCCTGTCAGCTGGCTATGATTTCAGAGCATTGTCCGATGTGACGATTGAACCTCACAAAACAGCCAAGGTAGAAACAGGCGTAAAGGCTTATATGATGGGCGACGAGGCACTTATGCTTTATCCACGTTCCAGCATGGGCATTAAGCGCGGGATCAACCTTGCAAACGGCGTAGCGGTAATCGATGCCGACTATTACAACAACAAGGACAACGATGGCCATATCATCATTTGTCTTTATAATATGACGGACAACCCACAGGTCATCAAGGCCGGGGAGCGTATCGCGCAGGGCGTTTTCACGAAATACCACACTGCAGGGGACATTCCTTGCAATATCAGAACAGGTGGCACAGGGAGCACCGACGCGTGAACCTGAAACCTGTCCACGACCGCATAAGACAGCTACGGCTCGGGCTGATGTTACACAGCTATATCTATTACAAGCTGGGCAAGTCCATCATATCCGACGCAAAGTGGGATGACAGGGCAAGAGAGCTGGTCAGACTGCAGAAGAAATTTCCATCTGTGGCCAAGAAGGTGCGGTTCGCAAAATTGTATCAGGATTTTGACGGCAGTACAGGTTTTCATCTAGCCGGGGAAGTTGATGCTGCCATGATACGCAAAGCACATTTTTTATTAGCAATAGAAAAGGAGTTTTCCAAATGAATAAACAGGAATTTTTTGGTCGTGTAGTCGCAGACCCGCAGTTGAAAGTGGTCGGTGGGGATAAGCAGGTGTGCTCTTTCCGATTGGCAATCAACGGTCGCACTAAAAATGATCCGCCTATTTTCATCAACTGTGAAGCATGGGGCAAACCTGCAGAGGTTATCGCTCGTTACTGCCCGAAAGGCTACCCGCTGGGGGTTGTTACGCGCATGAAACAACACACTTATGAGAAGAACGGCGTGAATATCACGGTGGACGACTTTGTGGTCGAGGATTTTGACCTGCTGGGGAGCAAACAGAATGAGCAATAATTTCGCATCGGACAATATCAAGATTTTCAATGTGCAGGTCTATGGCATCCGTGAGGCTCTTATCCGCGCTGGCTATCCCATGAAGGACGTTGTAAACATGGACATGAGTCTTGACCTTCGCACGGTTGAAGATATGCTGAGGCTGGGCAATACGCTGGGCAGCAGTCCTATCGGGCACGGCGATGACAAGTTTCTGCGTCAGATCATGGTGTCGTTTGATGTGCTGGCTCCGCGCTATTGGTGGCAGCAGTTTGCGACGTATCATCATACTGTGATGAATAGTCAGAGCACGATGCACAAAGGCAAGGCTCTCGATTACGACCTGATGGCGAATAAGCACGTTGATCCGGTCATTCTCGGACGCTTCAAAGAACTGGTAAAAGAGTATCAGGACAACCCATCGGAAAAGACACTGATGGCCGTTAAGTCGAACCTCCCTGAAGGTATTCGGCTGGCTGCTGGTATCAGTACGAACTATGCACAGCTGAAAACCATCTATTATCAGCGCAAGCATCATAGACTGCCGGAGTGGAGAGATTTCTGCGAATGGATTAAAGAGTTGCCGTATGCCAAGGTGCTGGGAGTTACTAGACAGGTGGATAAATAGGCGTGACTTTTCATAAAAGCCCGCTGAACTATATCGGGAATAAGTATAAGCTGTTACCGCAACTTGTACCTCTGTTCCCGCAAGATATAGGGACGGCGGTTGACCTGTTCGCCGGTGGGTGTGATGTTATCACGAACATTGACGCGAAGTATAAGGTCGCGAATGATAGGAACGACAAACTTATTGAACTGGTGCGCTGGATAAAGGAAACGCCGACTGACGCATTGGTCGATTGGATGGATAGTACGATTGAGCTTTATGGTCTGTCCAAGACAAATCAGGAGGCTTATTACCAGCTCCGCGCTGACTATAACGAGAGAAACAATACGGCTCCGATGCTTTTTGCCTGTATCTGCTACTGCTTCAACAATCAGATGAGGTTCAACAAGCAGGGCAAATTCAATTCGGCATTTGGGAAAAACAGGTCATCGTTCAACGAGGCTATTCGGGGACGCTTACAACAGTTCCACGATAACCTGCAGGACGTTGCTTTGGGTTCGTCTGATTTCCGGCTGGCTTACGCATGGTATGAGCTGGGCGAGGGCGATTTCGTCTATTGCGACCCGCCGTATCTGATTTCTGAGGCTTATTACAACGAGTCAAAGAAGGGCTGGAATGGCTGGAACGAGCAGGATGATTCGGATCTGGTTGAACTGCTGGACAAGCTGGAGGCGCAAGGCGTGAAGTTTGGTATGTCCAATCTTATGCGTCACAAGGGCAAGACCAACGAAGGTCTGCTGGCGTGGAGCAAGAAGTACAAGACATACTATCTCGATAAGTCCTATAAGAACTGCGTGTACTGCTGGAAACCATCTGACGAGCCGACACAAGAGGTCTATATCACAAACATTTGATAGAGAGGTATCGCATGAACGAGTTAGCACTGATTGCCCATTCACTGGTCGCACAGGGGAACTATAAAGGCGCGGTGATTGCCGCACAGCATAAAGAGGACGTACTGCTGGAGGGGGCAGGGACTCTGCAGCTAGGCAGATTAGTAGTCACCCTTCTCGCCGCGTATATGCGGGAAATGCCCGAAGAAAAGCGCGACATGATGGGAAATTATGTCTGCAAGAAAGCAAAGGAATTGGCTAAAAATGCACCTGCACCGACCGAAGCGTAACCGCAAGGCTACTCGCGTGTTGTGTTGTGGATGTGGCACCATCATCAGAACCCATGACAACCAGATCAGGAAGTGCAAGTGCGGGGATATTACGGTATTCCAGTACAGGCGAGGCTTCTACGATGTGGCATATCGGAATAATGCTCGTTATGAGATACTCAGCGATAATAGGCACGGTGGCCGGGTTGGATGGCTGAAAGATATAAAAGCGGGGGTATGATGATGTCTGTTATAAATCGTAAACCTGTGTGGTTTGAGAATTTGAAAAAACTCGGTGTCATTATTTGGATATGTTATCTGATAAAGCGGCATCGAAAAATGCTCACTTTGGAACATTGGGAGATTCGGACAGCTTGAAGGGCTATCATTTCTTCTCTATTGGCATGGGGAGTGAGTGTTATACAATCATTGTGTATGGTAACAAAAAAGACGCGGAGGAAGGTCTGACTGCACATTTTAGCAGAGTTCAATTCCTGCGAACCGAATACAAAGACCGCCGTGACTGGCATGGAAACAGACCGCTGAAAGATTGCATTATCAAAGCATGTTATTTTTCGGGGATGTTCTCACCAAAGCGAACTCGACCGCTGGCTGATCCGTGCGATAGCTACGAGCTGTATCAAAGTGAGGCGTATCAAAGCGAGGATGCTGCTTGAAGCTGGATTCTGTAATCGACTATCTCTCCATTGGTGATACAGATAGTGAATTGATAGCAGAAGAATGTGCTCGTAAATACGGCATCGGAGCCGACGAGGTGCTGGAAGAAAAACAGCGCAGAGTAGAAGTGCTGGAACATCTGAAGGTAATCATGGGCTGGTTGACGGAAACGCAAAAGTCTGTCCTGTTGTTGACCGGGGCAGGGTATAATCAGGTGGAGATTGCCGAGGAACTGAACACCAGTGAACGAATGGTGCGGTTTAACAAAAAGTCGATACAGTCAAAACTGGAGAAGGAAACAAGCGAGGATAGGATTAATTTCCTGAAGGGTGAAATCGAAAGACTGTCCCAAACCTCTCGCGGTAGACACAGCCAGTTATACAAGGACTTTGCGACAGAGCTGGAGAAACGGCTACGGTTAAAGCAGAGCATGAAGATGTTGTTTGTGCTTTTGACACCGCCTGAGTCCACAAAAGAGGCCGATGGTAAACTCAGTATGCCAGCTTATACGTTTGAGCGCGTTATGCGTATCGGAGAAGGTATGCGGCAAGGCATCGAGAACGGCAAGAAGGTCATGAAAACCATAGTGAAGTGTCGTTTGCCTGAGTATATGATTGATACATTCGGGGATAGATTTACCTGCTGTACTTTGTGCGCCACCTGTACTCGCAAAAAAGATGTGCAAGGTCGGGCTGGGTACGACAAGTATGGACTGGAAAAACAAATCAGACCCCTTGAATAAAATATAAATATTTGCTATAATAACTATTAGCATAGATACAAACATAAATGTGGCCCAGTTGACTTCGGTTGGCTGGGTTTGTTTCGCTTATAATAATTGACTAAATCAACTAATATAGCAAAAGAAAAACCACCCGAAGGTGGTCGTTTTTAATGTGATAATGCACCTCTGTATCTATTCAATGCTTCTTCAGCGGTCATTTCGTCGAAAGCATGTCCCATCGTATCAAGCAGTTCCATAGCGTCCTTGTGAGGCGTGTTAGCGGCCTTCATGGACAAAACAAGATAAGCCAGCACAATGTCGTTGAAGCGTCCTGAGTCGAATAATCGGCAGTTTTCTTTTTCAATCTGTTCCATTCACTTTATCCTTTCTACTCTGTCAATCCAATCATAACTAAACCAAACGGTGCTCTCACAATCCCAACAGTGGAAGGGCATAAAACCATCCTTGGCCATCCATTTATACTGCACATCGAGGTGAAAGCCATCATAGCCCTGCAGGGCGTACCATCCGAAGTCGATATGCGGGAAAGGAAGAAAATCTGTTTCTTGAAGCTGAAGGTCGGCAATATCGGTCGGCTCAAAGACTTTCAGGTCTTTCTTGGGATGCAGGAGGAAGTGGTGTTCTCCGCAGTGATAAGGGGTTTCTCGACACCATTTTTCCCAAGCGGAAATATACGGCGAGTCGGTGTATCTCGTGGAAGTCCACAGGCCAATGTTAGGTTTATTCAGCAATGGCTGGCCAGTTATCATGTTGCGGTCGAGGTCAAAGAAAACAAACTCCTCGCTGTCTGTGCAAAATATTTGGTCAGGAAGTTCGTTTAATACTTTCATAAGCACCTCAGTGAATCAAAGAATAGGCTTGGGGGCTGTGTTTCCGCAGGATCTCCAAAGGGATAGAGCACTGACCGCATTTGCAGTGTTTGACATTTTCTCCTAGCTTCTGCAGATCATTGTCAATGGTGCCAATCGGGGGACAGAGCCGGGACTCACCAAGGGCAATAGAGCCGTCTATATTGATGCGCGGAGTGCAGTATTTGCCGACAGGCATGGTGTTTACGATGTGCCTAAAACTTGTTTCGGGGATTTGGTTGGCTATGAGCCGGAGGTTTACGCACTTCGGGGCTTTTGTTTCCCAGCGAGCGTCTTTGAGGTTCAGGGCGCGACCTTGCGGGTAAAGATAAATCTCGCTGACCTCGTCAACTACAGAGCAGTTTTTTATTTTACTCAGCCAGTACAAGTCCTTTTCGATAAGGCGCTTTGGATAATACTCCTTGACCGCAGTAACCTGTGTGAGAAAATTTTTAGCGCGGTTCTTTACAAAATCTCTGTACCAGTTATACAGGTCTTTATCATGCGCAAGCTGATACCCATTGGTGGCGATAACAACGCCCACTCGAGGGAATCTCTTTTGATATTCCGCAATCGTTTCCAATACCTGTTTTATCTGCGGGTGCTCAAAAGGCTCTCCTCCGCTGAAAACAATACACTGCATGGTGGAATAGCCGATAAGATCATAAGCAAAATCCAAATTCCTTTTCAGCTGTTCCAGCGTGATGTGCTTTCCGTCTGTGGTACAATCGCTCAAGCAGTGGGGGCAACCCATCGAGCAGTAGTCCGTAAGAGCTATTAACATTTTATCACCTCAATATTATCCTCTTTTCGTGCTATATTTGCGGCGTTGAGCGCGGTGTTTTTATTTGCCATATCATACCTCCTGTATCTTGTCTGTTATCTTGAACACATCGACCACCAGTTCCTTCTCGTTACGGTCATCTATATAGCATAGCACATATTTGCGGCTGACGGTAGCGGTCAACAGGACTCCTGGCTTGCCGTTTTCATACCTTGACTTGAACCACTCGGCCTTTTCTCTGTTGTCTGTCCAGCTGAGTCCATAACGCTCTCTCCCCGGCGATACGCCCCTGTATATGGTAATGGTGTCGGGCAGGTTGTTGTAGTATTCGAGATCCGCGGGTTCCATCAGGTGCTTCTTCGATGCGCTTCGGAAAAAATTGATTGCCTCTTTACGGCTTACGTTTATGTCTTGGTTCGGGTCTTCCTCGTCCAGCCAGCATTGCTTCAGATATTTTGCATAGTCCTTCTCGCTCATGTACTCACGGCAGAGCTTGAACCATGTCATTTTATACGGTCTGTTGATTAAGAGGTACAGATGGCCAACGTCGCTCCTGTCAATCAGCTCCATCATAAACTTGCGGTAAACCTTGTAGCCATCGGGGGTGGTTAAATCCAACACTTCCCCGGTCTGTGGGTTCATGGAAATAGTGGAGGTGGTGAAGGGGTGAGAGCATATTCCCAGCCCCGGTAGGGCTTTGTTTTCTTCGATTGGCACTGCGTTAAACAGCAGTTTTGTTGTATGGCGTATTTCTTCAAGGTTGGTTTTCAAAATCTTATCCTCACTCTTCAAAATATTTACAGATACCTTTTTCACCTAATTCGATTGCAACATCCATGTCCTCGGTAGCCACATTGGGATTGTGACATTCCTCTACGTTTACAAGAGTACAACCTCCACCAAAAGAGGGGTCATAATCTCCTCCAAATGCTACGGCGTGTTTGCAGTTTTCACAAGTGTTCATTTTTATATCTCCTTATTTACAAATAATCTGAAAAGTATTATAATCTTATATGTAGACAGGTATTCGCCCCGCATTGGCGGGGATGTATCAGAAAATCAAATTTTATAATTTGAGAGCTGTGTAATATTTAAGGTCAGCCTGTCTGCGATTGTAATTCCCTAAATATTCCTCGCTATGGTATGATGGGGGTTACAAAGCAGGTCAGCCGCAGTTTACCGCTGAATAAGTGGCTTAGAAAGTATAAGCGGCCTAGAACGACCTGTATGTTTACCGCCGAATAGGCGGCTGTCAGGCTTCGGCCTGTGGATTGAAACACTTTATTTTTCTATTAAGGAAAAGGAAAAAGTCCCCCGCAAGGGGGCTTTTTCGTGTTTTTATTCTTCCACTTCGCCCCATATGGCCTCATATTCTTCGACCGTCATAGCGTTTTCTGCCCAGCGTTTTGCTTCATCCTCCGTGATAGGCTCAATGGCTTCATCATAATACGGTGTATTGGCACCGCCGTTCCGATGCAGGAAGAACTCGCCTGTTTTCTTCAGATACAGAGTGCTTTCCTGATAGTTCATATCGTTGCAAGCGATAATGTCGCGCCCATTGATATTGTCTTTGTGTCCCAGTTCTTTTGCGGTTTCAGTGTCATATTTCTTGCCGCCGATGATTTTCTTCATGGTCACTGCTCCTTTTTCTTTCGTTCCAAACACTTTCTGATCCTCAGCGCGTTGAGAGTGGGGGAGTCGCTTCTATACTCGCCCTTACTGTATGGAATATAGTTGTTTGCCAGTTTGGTTGATATTCCCAGTCGTTCTGCTGCCTGTTCTATACTCAATCCCTGTTGCATAAGTTTCGTCAGTTCGTCGGTTCGCTCATAACGAACTGCACCTTCGGTTATAAGGATTTTTCGCACTTTGCCAAAGCTGAGACCGCTTTTTCGGGCAACCTCTTTGATAGACTCGCTGGCCTTGTACTCCCTAACTATCGCTTTTATATTCGCCATACCTGTACACACCTCCTTTTTGACAAAATCGGGTAAACAATTTTTGACATATTTTTTTCGATATGACGGGCCGAAAATGCTTAGTTTCGTTCTTTGAATATATCCCCAATATCAACACTCACATCTATGGATTCAACGAGTGTCAAGTGGGGGTGTTCGTCTTTTTCTTCGGCGGTCATTTGCATCCATTCTTCAGGAGGGATAAGCGTATAGATGTTATCCAGTCTATAATTGCTATAATGCAGTTTGTAGACCTCAACCGCCTTATCTCTAGGGCTGACAATCCAATATTCAGGCACGCCGATTCTTGCATACAACTCTTTCTTTACAGTCATATCTTTTTTGCGAGTGCTGGGGGAGAGTATTTCTGCAACAAACACAGGAACGCTTGTTATGAGGCCGCTTTCGGTATGCTCTATAGGCTTTTGGTAAACGGCCAAATCGGGATAAACAACATCGCCTTTACTGGGGATTAAGCCGACATCCTGAGTTAAAAAGAACTGCGTCGAGTCCAGTGAATTTTCTATGATGTTCGTTAAATTCTTGTCTGCCATGAAGTGGAAAAGGCTAGTAGGGGACATTCTATACTTCACTCCTCCGATATATTCTGATGGGATTTTCTCTAATAACGCATCCATGAAAAAACACCTCCAA
>NC_017070.1 GCF_000284095.1 Selenomonas ruminantium subsp. lactilytica TAM6421
ATGTCAGAGGAACTTGATGAACGTAGGCCTATTATCTATCAGAGTAATCCTTTGGTAGAAGGACGACAACCATTTGGAGCAATAGAAATGCGCCTCTTTTTACTGGCTTTGCAACATGTAAACCCACATGTGTCGAAAAATGATAAATTTTATGACGAGGCATTTAAGGATTTAAGATTATCTCCGGGACAAGTAAAGAAAGTTTTTGGTCATGGTGAATATCTCAATAGACTAGAATCTATATGTGATGGAATGGCAGAAAAGGTAGTTACACTTCGTGATAGTGATGGAGGTTTTACCAAATATCCTATATTTGGACGTATAAAATACAGGCCCGAAGATGGATTGTTAATCAAATTCAATGAGGATATGCGCCCGTTGATATTAGATATACTAGAATCAGGACGTGGCTATACTAAATTAGATGCTAAACAACTTTTTGGCCTTCATTCAGCTTATGCTGTAAGATTATTGGAGCTGATGTTACAATATCGTGGCATGATGCAAAATAATATAATTACAAGAAATATAGCAATTGAAGACCTGAGATTTCTCATGAATATAGAAGATGGGAAATATAAGCATGTTGGTTCATTTGTACAAACAGTCATAGAAACACCTATTAATGACATAAACCAGAGTACAGAATATAATATTAGTTATGAAAAAGTGAGAAATGGTAGGAAGATAATAGGATTTATTTTTTCTTTGGATTGCAGTGAGGTTACGGCCAGCCAAGATGTTCAAAGAAATATACAGTTGGAGATGACGCCTAGTAAAAAGGAAAGGCATGGTTTATCAATTAAGGTCGTAACGCAGCTAACAACATTATGTGGAAGTAATGAGGAATTTGAAAAAAGAATGGAGCATGCGTTGAAATTAGCTGAACAAAGAAAACCCGAAAATTTACAGGGATTCTTGTATAATGCTATAAAAGAAAACTACAGACAACAAGATTTAGATACGCAAGCTGCGATAGAACGTGAGTTGACGGCTATAAAAGAAAACAATGAATGGGAACAAGTAGCGAAAAAGTTGTTTGGTGGTGAAGTCGCTATAGATGAGTCGAAGGAAGAAATACCTTTTGATAAGAAAAATAAAATAGAGGCTGCGATAGTGAAGGTAATATGCAAAGAACTTCGTGATAGAAAACTATCATTTACATCGCGTAGTCGTTTAGAAGACCATAACATGAGTGTTGAGAGGTTTTTAGAGCTATATGCCTGATTCTATAAGGAATACACAAGGTATTTAACAGCTATAAGAAGGTAAAAATAATGTTGCCAAACTGTGTAATTTCAGTTTGATAACATTATTTTTATTGTTAAATTACAGTTATTTTAACGTTAAAATAACATTATATATACATTGACATTTATGTAAATATAATGTATAGTAATAGTAAAAATAGTGTAATGGTAGTGTTAGATAGAGGGGGATTTAGCATGCGGGTAGTAGTTTTTAGCAATAAGAAAGGCGGCGTAGGTAAGACGACCAGCGCTTTAGCAACGGCAGCAGGCTTAGTAAAAGCAGGCTATAAAGTATTAGCTATAGATATGGATGGTCAGGGGAATTTTGGTGTTTCTTCTGGGGGAGAAAAAAACGTAAAAGGAACATACGATTTCTTAAAAGGGGATTCATTAGAGACCGTATTACAAAGCAATGGAGTATATGATTTTATAGCTGGAGATAAGCGGCTATCTAATGCAGAGGCCGATTTCCCTAGAATTGGTTCGGAAAGTCTATTAAGAAAGGCTTTGAAAAAGGTTGCAGGTTATGATTTTGTGATTATTGATACACCGCCTGCTATGGGGTTATTAACACTTAATGCATTGGTGGTAGCAGATGACTTAATAATTTGTGCGCAGAGCGATGCATATTCAGTGGCTGGATGTATGGAGCTTTTTGGCAATGTTGAGCTTGTTCGTGAGAACTATAACGAAAATCTAAATATAGCGGGGATTTTGCTTACAAGATATTCAACTCAAACCAATATATCTAAACAGATGTTACCTCTTTATGAACAGGCAGCCCAGGTTATGGGGGCAGTGGTATTTAATACTAAGATTCGAGAAAATATTAAACTGACAGAATCACAGGTTATGAATAAACCTATATATAAGTATGCTCCTGATAGCAATGGGGCAAAAGATTATGAAGCATTTTTAAATGAATATTTGGAAGGAATGAAGAATAATGGCTGAGAGTTTAGATGTTGCATCTATGATTGATACAGATTTTTCTGCTCATGTAAAGGCGCAAAAAAAAGCTAAAAAAGATAACAAAAAAGAAACAGATATAGATAATGGTTCAGTAAAGAAGACTAAACGTCGTCCTAGGGTAAAGAAGGAATATAAGCGTGTATCTGCGTATATTACACCTGAACAGTATCAGAAGCTAGACGAGCTTGCAACCATGAGCAAACATAGCTTAACCGATACAATAGGAGAAGCTATTGACGCTTATTATAATGTTATAAAAAGGCGTAGAAAAAGTAACTAAAAAGTTATTATACTGTTATAAAACTGTTTAATAACAGTATAATAACTTTTATTTTAACGTTAAGTTTAATGTATAAAAACACTTATATAGTGCTGATATAAGGGGCAGTGCTATGGATGTAAACAATAAGTTAGGAATAGAAGATTCGCTGTATTTAGCTCATGAAGAAGAACGATTGACGAAGAAACGTGCCCTTGAATTGCATGATAAAAGAATGTTGTATGAATTTGAGGTTGGCACTTTTGCAGGCTTGAAATCAATACATGGATATTTGTTTCAGGATGTCTACGCATTTGCCGGGAAGTTGCGTACAGTCAATATAACAAAAGGATATTTTCGATTTGTACCAGTATTGTATTTAGCGGAGGCGCTTTGTAATATTGATAAAATGCCGCAGAATACCTACGAGCAGATTATTGATAAGTATATTGAAATGAATGTTGCTCATCCCTTCCGTGAAGGAAATGGCCGCAGCACTCGCATTTGGCTGGATGTCATCTTAAAAAAAGAACTGGGTCAGGTCATTGACTGGAGTAAAATCGATAAAGAAGATTATCTTTTCGCCATGGAGCGCAGTCCTGTTCGCAATAAAGAAATAATGATGCTGCTAAAAGAAGCGTTGACCAATCATATTGATGACCGACAAGTATATATGAAAGGCATTGATGCTTCCTACAAATATGAAGGTTACAGCACCTACAAAATTGAAGATTTATAAAATCCCGTGTTGGATAAGTTGGATATATTGGATATGTTGAACAACATATCCAATATATCCAACTTATCCAACACCTGTAAGAGGACTTTTTTATGAAACTTCCTATTGGAATTGAAGATTTCGCCATGCTAAGGCAAAATAATTACTATTTTGTCGATAAAAGCCTTTTTATCAAGGATTTACTGGATAGATCACCTAAAGTGCTGGTAATGACACGCCCTCCACGGTTTGGCAAGAGCTTACTTCTGTCTATGCCCAAATACTTCTTTTCATCAGAATACGGCAAAGGAAACCGCCACCTCTTTGACGGCTTGGCTATTGAACAGGCTGGAAGCCCATATATGGATGAACAAGGGGAAAAACCTGTGGTTATGATTTCTCTAAAGGAATGCAGGGGAACTACCTGGGCGCAAATGCTGGAGAATCTAAAAAGTAAAATGGCCGCTCTTTATCAGCAGTATATGTTCCTGATGAAAAATAAAGCGATAAGAGACGTTGAGCGCCGGTACTTCACCGCCATTTGTAATAAGAGCAGCAATACGGCAAGCCTTGAAATCTCTCTACAACAGCTTCTTCAATTTATCAAACAACACTACCATAAACCAGTTGTTTTACTAATAGATGACTATGATATGGTAATTCAACAAGCCTGGGAAAATGATTTTTACACAGAAGCCTGCACCTTTATGGGAAATTTCCTTGGCAGCGCCCTAAAAACCAATCCAGCATTGGATTTTGCCCTGCTGGCCGGTGTATTAGGCATACCTGATAATAATTTTTTTCTCGGCCTGAACAATGTTGTTACCAGCAGTGTCGTAAACGAATCGTATCCCACAACCATGGGCTTTACTCGTGATGAAGTTACCAAGCTGGCATCTACCTTTGGACAGAAGCAACGATTACCTGAAATAGCGCAATGGTACGGTGGTTACCATTATGCTGGAATGGAAATTTACAATCCTTGGTCAGTGATAAGCTATTTTGCCAACCATTGCCGTTCACAGTCTTACTGGGATATTACCATCAACCAAGCTATGCTCAAACAACTTATCCCTAAAGCTAGCCATGAACAGTATAACAGCTTGTTACAACTGCATGAAGGACAGAATATCACAGCTGTCATTGAAGATGGAAGTTTTTACGAAGATGTTGGCATAGACGCTCTTTATACGTTACTGCTAATCAGTGGGTGCCTGACCGCTGAATCCAGCCATTGGGGACCTGCAGGCCAAGAATGTACATTGGTCATTCCCAATAAGGAAACTCATATATTATATAGGCAGGAAATATTTCGTCATATAAGCTAATACATAGCGATTTCCTATACCCCAAAGTGTATAGATTGTATATACAGTATATACGGCTAACCCCTTTTATTATAAGGGATTAGCCGTGTTTTAATTATCTTATGGCCTCTTGCTTCCAGTTATCATCCCAGCGAAGGTAGAACAGTAGAAAAGGGTCGAGAATATACAGGGTGCTGTTTTTCCATTCTAAGGCAGGTATAGAGGATTTGATAATGCTTTCGCTATGTTTAATTACATTGGCTAGATACATCCCTTTAGGGGCTTCTTCTCCTTCTTTCAGGAGTTCACTCATGCACTCATGTATTTCTGCGGCGGTCAGTTTCATCATAGGTGGGTAAATGCTCAGGCTAAGCAGAAATAGTCCATAGGCATCGCAGTGAAGCCCGTTTTTCAAAGTATATTCCTTGCGACGGCTTCGCCTCTTTGCTGCCCCTTCCCACATATTCCGTATATTGTCCCTGTAATACTGGTATGCCTCCACGGTATCACAAAATGCCCTGTTTACTGCATCAGAAGAGATTTCTTCACCATTTTTTATGATACGAATGGCCAGATTGTAGCAATTTTTCTGCATCAGCTGAGGGGAAAGGACACTTTCCTGCACAATTTGCTCTATCTGTTCGTTAGGAATGGGGATATGCAATAAATCGAACCCCTTGCGGGCTATCTGTTCTAATTCCTCTTTTTTCCAAGGAAGCAAGTTTATAAAGACCGTACGTCCGATGAGGTCAGGATTGCGTTTGATAACGTCATCAGCGAAATGAGGCAGCGTTAGGAGAATGACCTTTAGTCCGTTGAAAAGCTCTGCTTTCAATATTCTGGACAGACAGAGCTGTGTTTCGGGGTTGATGTAATGGAAACCATCAATGACCAGCACCAAATCTCCGGCAATAAGTTTTTTCAGAGCCCAGGTGTTGTTTCGTATGATTTCGGGAATGATATTTTCCCTTTGGCTGCACAGACGTTCTGCTATCTGCTGCCAAAAATCTTCAACAGAGTTTATATGGGCACCACTAAGCTCAATGATTTTTTCTCCCGGCACAACTTTGCGATAGAGAACGGTCTTTCCCGTCATAGAGCTACCTGAAATAACTATCAAGCTCCCCACCTTTTGAAGAGCGCGTCTTAGTTTTGCCTCGTAGGTAGTCCCCCGCTTTTCTTGTCTATTTATGTATGTATAAGACGGCATAGTGTTAGGGCGAAATACATCTACAACATGGCATTCTTTCATATTCGCACCTCCTCGTAACATAATGTTTATAAAATTAGTATATCATGAATATGATTGCACTAATACACCACTATGGTTATAATATTGATTAGACGAGAAATTTCACAAGTATTCCTACAATAACAGAGAACCGAGGTATCATTATGGAAGAACACAAATATGATACAGAAACTGGTGTGGAACTAAAAAGGGATGTTAGACCTTTAACTATAAAATACCAAGGTCGTAGCAAAACCTTTGATATGCCCGGCTGGTATCCGGCAACGGATGAGTGCGATGCCACCTTTACCCAAGATGACCTAAAGGTATACGACAATGCCATCAAGGAATTAAAAGCAGAGGTGGAGCATCTGCTACTGCCAAATGAAATACGCACCATCCGCAAACGCTTAAATTTGACCCAAATTCAGGCCGGTCTTATCCTTGGCGGTGGAAAAAGAGCGTTTCAAAAGTACGAGAGCGGTGATATTCTCCCCAGTCGAGCAATATCAAATCTACTTAGGCTGCTCTCCATCAAGCCCTCCCTTCTAAAAGAGTTGCCAGCGGCAGACGAAGAATAATATCGTAAAAAAACCTTATTTTCACTGTTGGATATATTGGATATGTTGTTATTATTGAACAACATATCCAATATATCCAACTTATCCAACACATTTTCGAAAGGAACAAGTATATGTCAGAAACAAGCAATGAGAAAATACAAGAAGTAGGCCGTAACATACAGGAGAAAGCAGCATTGGTCTGGTCTGTGGCAGATGACCTGGTAGGGGCGTTCAAGCCTCACGAATATGGTCTTGTTGTGCTGCCCATGGCGGTTATCAAGCGCTTCCATGACTGTCTGCTGCCAACTCATGAACGGGTACTGGCAAAATACGAGGAAGTCAAGAATCTGGCCGTGAAGGAGGGCTTTTTGCGCGGTGCTTCCGGCTATCAGTTCTATAACACCAGCCCGTTTACGTTCAAGACTCTGGTAGCTGACCCGGAGAACATCGAGGACAACTTCAAGGCTTATCTGAACGGCTTTTCGGATAACGTGCTGGATATTCTGGCGCGCATGGATTTCACGTCACAGATTAATCGCATGGTGGAAGGCGGGCTCCTGTATCAGGTGATTTCTGACTTCAATTCGGAAAAGGCGGATTTCTCCCCGGAAAATGTCACGGCGGTGGATATGGGTTATATCTTTGAAAACCTTGTCCAGCGGTTCTCCGAGTCTTATAACGAGGAAGCAGGGGCGCACTTCACCAGCCGGGATATTATCTATCTTATGTGTGACTTGTTGGTGGCCGGGGACAGGAATGCCTTTGAAGAAGATGGCATCAGCAAGACTGTCTACGATATGACTATGGGCACCAGTCAGATGCTGACCTGCATGGAAGAACGACTCAAAGCTCTGGACAGCGAGGCTGACGTAGATGTTTTCGGTCAGGAGTTCAATCCCTTCACTTTCGGTATTGCCAAAGCAGATATGTTGATTCGTGGAGGAGACCCGGACAATATGCAGTTTGGCGATACGCTCTCGGATGATAAATTCAGCGGCTATGAATTCGACTATATCATTTCCAATCCTCCCTTCGGCATTCCCTGGAAGCGGGAGGAAAATGAAGTCACCGCCGAACACAAACAGGGGGCTGCCGGACGTTTTGCCCCCGGCCTGCCTGCAAAATCTGACGGTCAGATGCTTTTCCTGCTGAACGGCGTGGCCAAGCTGAAGGAAAATGGCCGCATGGCCATCATTCAGAACGGCTCGTCCCTATTCACTGGGGACGCAGGTTCTGGCCAGTCCGAAATCCGCCGCTATCTTATTGAAAATGACTGGCTGGATGCTATTGTGCAGCTGCCAAACGATTCCTTCTACAACACAGGCATTGCCACCTATGTATGGCTGATTACCAAGGACAAGCCCGAGGAGCGGGCCGGGAAGGTACAGCTGATTGACGCATCAAATTGCAAGGTTTCCCGCCGCAAAAATATCGGTAACAAGCGTGTGGACATCACTACCGCTTGCCGTGACTTGATTGTAAAACTCTACGGTCTGTATGCTGATGGCACGTTCACGGAAACGGATGAAAATGATGGAGAAATCACCGTAAAATCCAAGGTGCTAGATGCCGTGACCTTGGGCTACAACAAAATCACCGTGGAATCCCCGGAATTGGACGAAAATGGGGAAAAGGTGCTGAAAAAGGGCAAGCCCGTGGCTGACACCAAGAAGCGTGACACGGAAAACGTGCCTTTGGAAGAAGATATTGACGCTTACTTCGAGCGAGAAGTCCTGCCCTATAATCCTGATGCCTGGATTGACCGTAAAAAGACCAAGGTGGGCTATGAAATCCCCTTTACTCGAACCTTCTACGAATACAAGCAGATTGAGCCGGCGGAAGATATTGCAAAGCGCATTGAAGAACATGAGAAAAGCTTGATGAGCAAGCTCCATGAGTTGTTTGAGGAAAATGAGTAAACGAAAAGCCGTCCAATGAATGAACGGCTTTTCTCCCTCAACGGCTGGCCTTTGCCCGAGGTGTTTGCTGATTGCTGTACTACTTCATCAGCACGGTGAATAAATAGTTGGCTACCAATCCAGCAATCAATGAAAGCAGGAAGTCACGCAACAGGTTTAGGTTGTTCATCGCTAACCCTCCCTTCCGCTGAGAGGTGCACAGCGAAAATATTATAGCATTTTTTTGTGTGTTGTGCTACAATAACAGTAGGTTTAGGACGTTCATTGCTGACAGCGTTGCGGGTTGGCCGCCTGTAACGCAAGAGGTCCGCTAGATGAACAAAGGAAGAGCCATTCCTACGGGGATGGTTCTTTTCGTATGTAAAATTTTATCCGTGACAATAGTATTAGCAATATGATGGGGGATGTTGATGAAAGCGATAATGCGGGATAAATCAGAGTTAAAGGATAGTGGGATTGAGTGGATGGGAGAAATACCTCAATCATGGAATATAATTGCTAATAAATATGTTATGCACAAAGAGAAAAGTCTTTGTGCAAAGTGGAATGATGAAGATGTTCTATCTTTAACAATGAATGGTGTTATTGTTAGAGATTTAATAAATCCAACGGGGAAAATGCCAACAACATTCGATGGCTATCAATATGTAAAAAAAGGCGATTTGCTTATGTGTCTTTTTGATATTGATGTGACACCTCGATGTGTAGGACGTGTATTAAATAATGGAGTTACAAGCCCTGCATATAGCAATTTCAAAATGCATGACAACGCAAAGTTGGGATATTACTATTATTACTATCTGATGATGGACCATACAAAAGAACTGTTACACTTAGCTAAAAATTTACGTCATTCATTTACTGAAGAACAATTAGGAGTTCTGAAAGTACCTCTTCCACCAATAAATGAGCAACAACGCATCGCCCACTACCTTGATGACCGTTGTTCCAAGATAGATACTATCATTGCTGAAGCTAAAGCAAGTATTGAGGAATACAAGGAACTGAAACAGGCGGTTATAGATAAATACATTCTGGGGTATAATGATATTCATATCAAACTTAATCACTTAGGCTCATTAAAAAACGGACTAAATTTTACACATTTTGAGGAAAATGGGAATATAAAATTCCTCGGAGTCGGTTGTTTTAAGGATAACACTATCCTCTCTAAGGAAGATTCGTTTGAGAATATACATATAGATTTCGAAATTGACGATGAATATTTATTAATAAACGGGGATATTATTTTTGTACGCTCAAACGGAAGCAAGGACTTAGTGGGGCGTAGTATTATGGTGGATAATATAACATTTCCTTTGACTTATAGTGGATTCTGTATACGATTCAGAAATCAACATACAGAGATTGTTGATAGCAAATTCTTATTATATTATTTTAGAACAAGTTATTTCAAAGAATCGTTGCTCAAACATAGCAATGATTCAACCAATATAAATAATCTCAATCAAGGAATGTTGAATGCGATAAGAATTTCTGCTCCTATAAAAAACGAGCAATTAATGGTAATTGAAAAACTTGAAAAAAAATTATGTACAATGGAAGATGTTATTTCTGAAAAACAATCCCTTATCGAAGACCTTGAAGCCTACAAAAAATCCTTGATTTACGAAGTAGTAACCGGCAAGCGGAAGGTGGTGGCGTGATGACCAACGCTAATATTCGCAATAGCACGGTAGATTTTTTGGTATTTACCAAGGACAGCGGCGCAGGTTCCATTGAGGTGCGGGTGCAGAACGGCGACGTATGGCTGACACAGAAGGCCCTGGGGGAACTGTTTGACATTGACCGCAGTGTTATTGCCAAGCATTTGAAGAAGATTTATACGGATGGAGAACAGGATGAGGATTCAACTTGTGCAAAATTTGCACAAGTTGCCGATAATGGTAAAACCTATCAGTATAAGTTCTATTCCCTGTCGGCCATTATCGCTGTTGGCTACAAGGTAAATTCCCAAAGGGCTATCCAATTCCGTCAGTGGGCTACCAAGGTGCTGGACACCTTTGCCAAGCAAGGGTATGTGCTGGACAAGAACCGACTTATCAATGGTCAGATTTTTGACGAAGACTATTTTGACCATCTGATTTCCGAGATTCAGGAGATTCGCGCTAGTGAGCGGCGTTTCTATCAGAAAATAACGGACATCTACGCTACGGCGGTAGATTATACGCTGGACAGCAAGACCACCCGTGATTTTTTTGCCACAGTGCAGAATAAGATGCACTATGCCGTTCACGGCAGTACAGCGGCAGAGCTTATCATGGATAGAGCCGACCACAAGAAGGAACACATGGGGCTGACCTCATGGAAAAACGCCCCGGATGGAAAAATCGTCAAGGCTGACGTGTCAATCGCCAAGAATTATCTGGCTAAGGAAGAAATGCAGGAACTTAACGAGATTGTCACCATGTATCTAGACTACGCCACCCGTCAGGCCCGCCGTCATATTCCCATGACCATGGCTGACTGGGCCAGCAAGCTGGATGCATTCTTGCAGTTCAATGATGCAGAAATTCTCCATGATAAAGGTAAAGTATCTGCGGCCATTGCCAAAGCCTTTGCAGAAAGCGAGTTTGAGCAATACCGGGTGTTGCAGGACAAGCACTATGTCAGCGATTTTGATAGGTTAATGCAGGAAGCTGACAATTAGACAAATAGCCATATTGTTCTTTCTGTGAGGATATTGTGAGAAAATGGGGTGGTAATTCAGTCACAACCTGTGACTGAATTGATTTGTCCCCCAACCTGGGGGACAAATGGACAAAGCAATGATATTGTCTTTATGAAAAGGACAATACAAAAAACAGGTTAAGTAGGTGATAGCAGTGGCAGAGAATGAGAAACAGTTTGAAGCAAATATAGAAGAATACCTGATAAGCCCTGCAGGGGGCTATCAGCAGGCGGATGACTCCGGCTATCGTGAATCCATTGATATGGCGCTGGATATAAAAACGCTGGTGCGATTCGTAAAGACCACCCAGCCTTTGGTATGGCAACGCTTTGAGAAGCAGTGCAATTCTGACCCATTACGAAAGTTTTACAAGTGCTTTGAAGATGCGGTGCAGGCCGATGGTCTTGTTTCTGTCCTGCGACATGGCTTTAGGCACCGTGGAATGGATTTCAAGGTCTGCTATTTCAAGCCAGAATCTACCCTCAATGACCTGGCGGTGAAGCATTACAAGCAGAATATCTGCCAGTGCATCCGTCAGTGGCATTATTCGGCGCAGAATAATAACAGCGTGGATATGATGTTGGCCATCAACGGCATTCCTCTTGTGGCCATTGAATTGAAGAACCAGCTCACTGGCCAGAGTATCGACAATGCCAAGACCCAGTGGATGTATGACCGGGACTATCGGGAACCGATCTTTAAGCTGAATCACCGCATTCTTGCCTTTTTTGCCGTTGACCTGTATCAGGCAGCCATGACCACGGAATTGAAAGGAGCCAATACCTTTTTCCTGCCCTTCAATCAGGGGAGCAATGGAGCAGGCTATGACGGCGGGGCTGGCAATCCCCAGACGGAGAACGGGGATTATGTTACGGGCTACATTTGGAAGAATGTGCTGCAAAAGGACAGCCTGCTTGATATCCTGCAAAAGTTTGTGAACTTCCAGGGGAATCGATTGATTTTCCCTCGCTATCATCAGCTGGATGTGGTGCGGAAGCTAATTTTCGATGTGCGGGAATACGGCTCAGGCCGTAATTACCTGATTCAGCACTCGGCAGGGTCAGGCAAGTCCAACTCTATTGCCTGGACAGCTTACCGGCTGGCCTCCCTGCACAATGCCGACAATGAGCCTATCTTTACTTCGGTAGTCATTGTAACAGACCGCCGCAATCTGGATGCCCAGTTACAGGAAACCATTATGGGGTTTGACCATACCATCGGCAGCGTGGAAACCATTGGGGAGAAGAAGACCTCCCAAGACCTCAAAAAAGCCATCAATGCCGGGAAGCGGATTATCGTCACCACGTTGCAAAAGTTCCCAGTGATTTATGAGGAAGTCAAGGACACAGCTGGAAAGCGGTTCGCCATTATTGTAGATGAAGCCCATTCTTCCCAGACCGGCAGTTCGGCTATGAAGATGAAGGTGGCTTTGGCCGATAAGGCGGATGCCCTCAAAGAATATGCTGAGCTGGAAGGCAAAGCCGAAGAGGAACTTTTGGATAACGAAGACCGGCTGGTGCAGGAAATGATTGCCCATGGCCGTCATGATAATCTGTCCTTTTTCGCCTTTACGGCTACGCCCAAAGAAAAGACTTTGGAGCAGTTCGGCACGGAATACGAGGATGGTTCTTTCCATCCCTTCCATATCTACTCCATGCGGCAGGCCATCGAGGAAGGTTTTATCCTGGATGTGCTGGCCAACTACACCACCTACAAGACCTGCTATCAGATTGCCCGGAACGTGACGGAAAATCCTGCTGTTCCCCAATCCAAGGCATTGAAGCTCATTCGGCGTTTCAGTGAACTTCATCCCTACAATATTCAGCAGAAGTCTGCTTTGATTGTGGAGACTTTCCGCGAAGTCACTAAACACAAGATTAAGGGCAAAGGCAAGATGATGGTGGTGACCTCTTCGCGACTGGCAGCGGTGCGGTATTTCCATGAAATCAAGCGGTATCTCAAAACACATAACTATCATGATATCGAAATCCTCGCCGCCTTCTCCGGTAGCATCAAAGACCCGGAGGATGCCAGCGATAAGGAATATACGGAAAGCGGCCTCAATGTGGATGCCGCCGGGAACCATGTTTCCGAAGCTCAGACCAAGCAAGTTTTCCATGATGAGGGCCATATCCTTATCGTGGCCGAGAAATATCAGACCGGCTTTGATGAACCGCTGCTGCATACCATGATTGTCGATAAAAAGCTCAAAGGTGTAAAAGCGGTGCAGACCTTATCCCGTTTGAACCGTATCCACCCAGATAAGGAAGACACCTATATTCTCGATTTCGTCAACACCAAGGAAGATATTTTGGCAGCCTTCCAGCCTTTTTATCAGGAGACTTATCTGGAGGAAGAGCTGAATACCGACCTCATCTACAAAGTGCAGAAGATGCTGCGGGATTACAAAATCTATGACGATAACGACATCGAAAATGTCAGCAAAATCTATTTCGATGAAAATGCCCGCAAAGCCAATAAGACACAAGCTGCCATTACCAACACCCTGCTGCCGATACAACAGCGGTATAACGACTTGAATCAGGAACAGCGTTATCAGTTCCGTAAACTTTGCCGCAATCTGGTAAAATGGTATGCTTACATTACCCAGATTACCCGTATGTTTGACAAGCCCTTACACAAGGAATATATCTTCTGCTCCTATCTCGCCAAAATCCTGCCCAGTGATCCCGAGGTTCCCTTTGACCTGGGAAATCGTGTCCGGCTGGAATATTACAACTTGCAAAAAACATTCAGTGGTTCGATTTCTTTGGTGAAGGAAGAAAAGGGCGCGTTTGCTTCAGCCAAACTCAAAAAGCCGGTCAAGCAGGAAGAAACCCTCAGCCCATTGGAGGAAGTTATTGCTAAAATCAATGAGCAGTATCTAGGGGATTTTACCGAAGGGGATAGAGTAGTGATCACCACTCTCCACGAAAAGCTCCGGCAGAATAAGAAGCTGCAAAAGGCTGCTCAAAATAATGGCGCGCAGATGTTTGCGAATAATGTCTTCCCCAGTATTTTTGACGATACGGCGCAGGCAGCTTATATGGAAAGTACAGAAACTTATACCCGACTCTTCCAAGATGCGGAGAAATACCGCGCCATCATGAATGCACTGGCAGCGGCCATGTTCCAGGAATTCAGAACACAAATATAAGAAACTACCCTAAAAGGGCGTAACCTATTTTGTCAGGTTACGCCCTTTTTTAATATGGAATTTTTTTCCTCCGGGAAACATCATCCCGATACCTCATCAGTAACTGTAAAACTTCATCGTGTTCGTATAAATCCAAAATCCCTGCTTCCTTGAAAATCTGACCAGCCCGATACATTTTCAGAATTTCAGCTGACCGTTTCTGCTCATTGGTGATGGCAGTCACTTCATGCTCCAACTGTTTTCGTTGTTCATTCAAGCCCTCCATCCGCTTCTCTAGGGCTGCAAGGCTCTTTCTCTTCCGTTCTAAACGTGTCATGGTATAAAATCTCCTTTCTGTAAATACATTTCATTATAAATCTGATAGGGGGTTGAAAAACTATACAATATTTTACTCAATGTCAAAATTTCCATAGGGTGAAAAAATATAGGGGGTTCTGAATCCTCTACAATATTCGAAGCTGGCCCCATTTCGGCAAGGATATGTGCTACAATACCTCACAGCCAAGGTAGAAATTAGTGCAGAAGTAAAGAGATGTGCACTTAGGAGTGTCTGCCTCAGGCCAGACACTCCTGGGACTTACGAGAAACTACTCACTTTTCCAAAGTCCCGTGGGTACCGGGACGAAAACGTCCTTTTTACCATTCGCTTCGCTCATTGAACCTGCCGTTGGCTGAGGAGGAATCAACATGGCAATGTATCATTTTCGTATAAAATCAAGCAAACGCCCCAAGGGGAATTCTGTAAGTGCTGCCGAGCACAGCGATTACATCAATCGAACAGGCCGGTATAAGGATTATGACCAAAAGGAGAAAGGGCATGGCGCTCAATCTGTATCATCGCCACCAGCGGACACCTCTGCGGCCAGTCATTTACAATACATCAACCGGGAATCTGTTTTCCAAAAACGAGGTGGTTGCGTATATTCTAAAAACCATCTGCCGAAGTGGGCAGATGGCAGCGCTAAGACGTTTTTTACCGCGGCGGATAAGTATGAACGATTCAACGGGGAGCGCTATAAGGAAATTGAATTTTCCCTGCCCAACGAACTAAACCTTGATGAGCAAAAGAAAATCGTGGATGAATTCATCAACCAGCATTTGCAGGATTTCTACTATGCCTATGCCATCCATGACAAGATAGGTTCCATGTCTGACGGAGAGCGGCAGCCCCATGTTCACATCATGTTTTCCACCCGGGAAATCGATGATGTGGAACGAGAAAAGGAACGCCCTCCGGAACTTTTCTTTCGCCAATACAATGGCAAAAATCCGGCCAAAGGAGGCTGCAGAAAATCATGGAAATGGAATTCTGCCGACAGGAAAAAATATCTTATGCGCTTACGCAGGGACTATGCCAAAATCCAAAACGAGGCCTTAGAGCGAAACGGCATTAACCTGCGGGTTGACCACAGGACCTTAGAAGCTCAGCGTGAGGAAGCACTGTCTAGCGGTAATTATTTTATAGCTGACCTTCTGGATAAAAAGCCGGAAAAAAGTGTAGGGCCCGTAGAGCTTATAAAGTCGGATAGCAAATTGGTCCATACACAGAAAAAACTTCGGGAAATAAATCACCAGCGAGAGCAAACTATCATTACCAGTTTCATGATAAAGGATGCCATGGACAGGGACAAAATGGAGGAAAAATCCCAAGACTTGAAGCAGAGGCAGGAGAGAATCTTTGCCTCTGAGCCAGATATCGAGGATGCGGATGAACAGGCATATTTCACGGAAGAAAAGCAGAAAATCCAGGAAATGTATAAGGATATGGTGGCATTTTACGGAATCACCATCTGGGCACCAAGGGCAGTAGAAATGGCCTCCCTTGATACGATGACCACCGAGGAAAAGGAACTCTGGCAAGATTTGAAAAGCTATGGCAAGGAAAAAAGGGAATGGGAAATCCTCAAAAGCCGCATGATAGAGCCACCGGGGGATGATGTGGAAGCCTTGGAGGCATATCTTAAAATCTGCCCGGAAATAGATAAAGAACTGGACAAGATTAACCTCAAAATCCGTCAGGCTGCAGCTGATATACGCCCTGTATTTGAGCGGTTAAAGCTGCCACATAATAAGGCCAGCATTTTGAAGCGAGCGGCCTTTTATGTGAATGACAATCGCCTGGCTAAGACTGAAATCAGGAAGCTGCAGCGGAACATGGACAGCAAACTCAAGGCCTTGGACAAGCACATCAAGGACTATTTTGCCGTCAGACAAAAGAACCGGGAGTATTCTGCCGAGGAAGTGGCCAGTATCCTCAACGCCAGTATTTCTAGACAGGAAACTGCTGAAAAACGGCTGGCCAAAGAGCTTTATCACATGAGAAAACGGGTATTTAGTTATCCTAGAGCCATCGAAATGGCCAAAAATAACTATGTACAGGGGGCGTTCAAACAGCTCCGTGCAGATAAGCGGGAACTAAAAAAACGGGAAGATAGGCTCTCCCCGGAAGAACGTAAAAATGCGTGGCAGGAAATTGACCGCCGTGAGCAGGAACTGGAAGCGCGGTGCAACACGGCAGTAGGCCGGTCAAAAATAGAAGCCATTGCCGCAGGTATACTTCGTAAAAATGCGCCCATAGCCAAAGAGTACAACGAGCTGTGCGCTAAGCATCGAGCACTTAAAGATTCCATTATACAAACAAAATATCAATCGCAGCGAGTGACGACAAGGGCCCCAAGGGAACAGGGCAACAAATTCCGTGTTGCGCCGTCATCATCAGGAGGCGGTGGTGGCAGTATCTATCCAACGCCCTCCCGTGATGCAGACCTTATCAGTAAGGCATTATCCGGCGGAGCCAAAGAAGCCCAGCTGGTAGCCAGGTCAAAACCAGACGAGCCGGACGATTGGAAATGGCTCAGCGAAGCGGAAAAGGACGATTTACGGCATGATATGCGCAGCATTGACCGCTACTAAAAAATCGCAAAGTAAAAAAATGTATAGTTTTTCAACCCCCTAGCAGATTTACAATAGACCTTGTTAGCAACCTAGATAACGAAAGGAACAGGATATATGGCACTTACGCAATGGCACGAAATCCGGGGCAAAATGTCCGTGGCTCTGGAAGTAGGCGTTGAGGCCGCATTACTCTTGGAAGATATTTACTACTGGGTAAATCACAACCGAGAACGAGAGCACAACTTCAACGATGGCTACTATTGGACGGTCAACAGTTATCAGGACTTCATTAACCGCTTTCCCTGTTTCAATATCGGGAAAATAAAACGACTGCTTGCCCGGCTCCGAACAGCAGGATTTATTGAAGCCAGACAATTTCGGAATTATGACCCCAGAGACAGGAGCCTCTGGTACCGCATCACGGAAAAGACAGCTCAGCACTATACTTCACTGGCTGAGGCCACTGCATTGCAGCAGCAAAGTAACACCAATGAGTATTTTCAAAGGCAAAAGTCAAAAATGACCAATGCATTAGTCAAATCTGACTCCTGCACAGGTCAAAATCGCCCGATGCATAGGACGAAAAAGCACTTTCCTTCCATATTAACAAATAGCACTAACATTAGAGCACATACAAAAAAGGGGGCTAGCGCCCCAGATATATCTTTGGGGCACTGCCCTACCGCATTTATGGCCGTTGAAGATGAACAACTACGCTCAGCCTTGCAGGCTTTCGCCGCTGAACGGAACCTGCATCGCAAGCCCATCAGTAACCAGGCAGCCACTTTGCTGCTGATAAAATTGGAGAAACTGGCCCCTCAAGATATAAATGCTCAATTGGAAATCATCAACAATAGTATCATCAATGGCTGGGCAGATTTCTTCCCCCTTCCACAATCCAGGAATACAAACAAAGAAAACGCTGCAGATGGCCATATATCCCCTACCAGGAACTTGTATGAGGAGACATTAGCCAAAGCAGCGAAATTAGACGCAACCTACGGAGGTAACGACAATGACCTATTCACCGAATGACAAACAGAAAGAGATTATCAAGATTTTATGTGGTTTCCGACCAGCCTTTCCCAATAGCAAAGTAGACAGCGATACCATGCTGATATATGCCTATGCCCTGCTAGACATGGATACAGGCGTCCTTTACGCGGCCATGACAAAGATACTGCACACATGCAAATTCTTCCCCACTGTAGCGGAAATAAGAGCCACCGCTGAGGAAATGCTGCAATTTAGCAATAATTCCTCCATCCCTACCGCCGGAGAAGCCTGGGAAGAGGTGCAACGGGTAATACGAACCATCAGCCCATACAGCAGCAAGCCTTGGGAATTTTCCTGCCCGGAGGTGGAACAGGCCGCCAGACAGTTCGGCCTCATGGAGCTTTGCAGGCTTCAGGAGAATGAAGTCAACACAGCCCGCGCCCAGTTCATGCGTATATACAACCAGCAGCAGGAAAAACTGAAAATGCAGCGGGAAATGAAGGCTGTGCTCCAAACTCTGCCCCCATCCAGAAAAAGCCAGTTTTTAGCGGTGGCGAGAAGCATTATGGCCCCCAAAACCTCTACTTCAATAGCTATTTGGGATTTATGATGCATATTTCCTCCAGTAAGTATCGTGAAATGATACTTACTGGAGGAAATGCACCTATTATCAAGACCTTCACTATTTCATATTGAAGTAGGTTTGAAGTTAGCATTGAAGTTATATTGAAGTTTATTTGAAGTAGGTTCATCAATTAACGCAAACCTGAGCATGTAGAGATTTACGTGCTCAGGCATTTTTTTGTCCAGATAAGAGGGAGCCTGTATGACAGCCACTTAGCGTTCCTCGTTATATTCCGATTTTATGTTCCAACGTTCATCCCGACAAACGGGAATTTAGCGATTAGAGCTTCATGAAAGACTTGATTTCTTGTTCCAAGAGACGAAATACGTTTGCAACCAGATAGCCATCAGCGATTGCATGATTTAGACGAACGGTCACAGGCATGACAAGCCTACCGTTTTCTTCTCTGTATTTTCCCCAGTTAATGATCGGCGCAAAATATAGATTTCCATCGGGAAGTTCAAGATGAAGTGAATCATAGGAAAGCCAAGATATAAACGACGCATCAAACCAGTTGGGATGGTTTACTATATCCAGACCGTATTCCCTTGTCTTCTTTGCCTCTTCAACATCCAGCAATGCGGCAGTGTAGAACTTTTCATAGTCCTCATCGTATTTCGTATAAACAGGCGTACAGGTTTCCGTATCTTCATGGAAAACATACTGTGTTGGATTGATCACGTCATAGCAGATCAGCTCATCTGTCTGCCAAAGGTATCCCATTCTGTAGTCTTCACGTGAATTCATAACCTTTGAAAGAATATACAGGAAATTAACATAAAACTTCGTTCCTGTGTTCTTTGAATGTGTGACGAGCTCTGTTACGTCTATTCTCGACGTTATCGAGGTTGAGCACTTGCAATCTTCCGTAAAGTGGCGAAATACGCCTTTACGATAATATGTCTCTTTGTCAATTACTTTATAATTCATTTTCTTCACCCTTACAAACTTCGATTTGCCCATCGTCTATAAAACTGGAAAATAAAATCACATTCAAAATCTTACAACATCTTCTTACAAAAACCAATTAGTATTTGACTTATAAATATGCTGATTGTATAGTCAATAAAGGGGGCAACCAATCTGATTACTCCCTCATAAATCAAAATTATCATAGAAGATTCATATTTACAGAAAAAATTTCAAACTCTCGTTAAAGAGGATTCACCGTGTCGTAACCCTCTCAATAAAAACCATTCTGCCTAGTAAATGGCAAAATGGTTTTATTATTCTCCCTTTTTACAAAAGTGTTTCTATATGCACAAACTTGAAGTTGTGCGATTAACTTCCGGTTTATTCTTCCATCAAGGATTATGTATTACATTTCTCTTTCCACTATTGGCAGTACCTCTTACTTCTTCGTGGTAAAAGTAATCTACGATTGTTGGATGTCCTTTCTCTACTCTCTCATACGGAGTTTCATTATCAACAAACCTGCAATCATACTTTTTAGCCAGCTCTTCTGCTTTCTTTTCCAGCGCTTCAAAATAGCTGCGGTTCTTTTTGTTATAAATTTCGTCATACAGCGACACCAGATCCGGATGTTTATCGGAAATGTATTTCATGATATCTGCCTTAAAACCTCCGCGAAGATTCAGATTCTCAAGCCATACAAGGTCACACTGATCTTTTGTCCTGTCTATGATTGCTTCTATATCCGTAATCCCCGGGAACACGGGTGAAATGAAGCAAATTGTACGAATGCCTGCCGCATATACCTCTTTCATTGCAGCAAGCCTTCTTTCTATGCTTACTGCCGCATCCATATCATCTTTAAACTCTTCATCGAGAGTATTGATTGACCATGATACTGTAAGTCTGCTATTTTCATTGATCTCTTTTAGCAGATCCAGATCTCTTAGTACAAGGTCTGACTTTGTGCAGATAAGTATGTCCGCACCACTGTCCTTTAGTTCTTCCAGAAGTCTTCTTGTATTTTTATATGTTTTCTCTAGCGGATTATAACCATCCGTAACTGTTCCAATGATCACCTTCTGGCCGGCATACTTCTTTGGATTCTTTATTTCAGGCCAGTCTTTCACATCCATGAAAGTTCCCCATTCCTCCGTATGCCCTGTAAAGCGTTTCATAAAAGATGCGTAGCAGTATTTACAGGCATGGGGACACCCCACATAGGGATTCACCGAATATCCTCCAATAGGAGTATTCGATTTTGTCATTACACTTTTTGTTTCTATATGATTTACTTTGATTTCTGGTTGTTCCATATCCTCTGTTCCTCCAGCACTTTGTTAAAAGCATCCGGCATTTCCTGTATCATTTCTTCTCCCATAATCGGAACAAGATCTTCTTTCCAGAATACAGGAATGTTCAGTTCATGAGCCTGTTCTGTCAATGAATAAGCCCACCCGGGATCTGTTTTAACAGTCCTGCTCTTTGCACCTGTCATGGTTCCCACCACAATCCAGTCAATGCCTGCAAGATCAACCTTACCCGGATCATCGAACAAAGGCTCAAAGGTAACATGATATTTTTTTGCCTTCACATTGCTCCGCAGTGCATCAATACGCCATAACTCAGACTTTCTCGTAACTGTAACGCCAAACCATGCATTATCAAGATCTGTTTCAAAAGACAGAAGATCCGGTCGTTTGGTAAGAAAAAGAAACTGGTGCTGAGGATTCTCTGCTATCTTTTTAAAGACTTCCTCTCTCCATTCCTCATGCCAGCCCGAGAGATCGCTCATGCCAGTCAGCAGAAAATTCTGCGGCTTTTTCTTTTCCATCATACGAAGCTTTCCTTGAAAAAACTGTGGCTTTTCAAAATCATCTATGATGTGATAACGCCTCGTATTGTTTCTGGCATAGCAGTACGGACATCCAACAGTGCACCCTATAACAAGATTCATGTTCTGAATCTGATCTTTAATACAGATACTCATTTGTCACTCCATTCCTCAAGGTTTACCCTGATGCGGTTAAGATACTCTTCAAACTGAAGAATCTCTTTATCCGTAAAATCACGATAATAAATATTCCCCATCTTATTGGATACGGAGTCATAAGCTTCTTTAAGTTCTTTGGCTTTATCTGTGAGGAACAGAAGAGTTTTTCTCTTATCAGCTTCATCCGTTTTGCGGCTTATCAGTCCGTTTTTTTCCATCCGCTCAAGCATGGTCGTAAGTGAAGTAATTGCAAGTCCGCTTTTCTCGGAAATAATTTTAATAGGAACACCATCTTCCTGCCATAAGACATAAAGAATCCTTCCCTGAGCTCCGTTAAATGCATCAATTTTTTTTTCTGCCAGTATCCTTTCAAATATACGATCACCCAGCTGTTTTATTTTTGTAACAAGAAATCCACCATTTGTCTTCATAATTAAATACTCCTATATCGTAGTTTTATACTACCATATAGGAGTATTTGTGTCAAGCACACATATCATAACTTCCAGTAGAACTAAGTCGCTGCGCGACGGCCTGCCAAGGCTATGCTCTACATTTTAATTCTTTTCAAAGATGTATCTTTTGTATCAAGTCTATATTTGAAAAAATTTGCAAACTCATGCTTTACTTCTTCTTCAGTATTGCATATTGACAATCGCATTGCTAAATCAGACATAAACTATTCCCCCCATTTACACTCGTAAATCCAACATAATAATTATCGCTCTTTTCTTTAATTATAACCAATATATTTTCATTTTAATTCAAAAGAAATATTTTTATTATCACGGTGAGATATTCGATTTTTATTGGGGGGTCTTAGGGGGCTTGCCCCAACGAAAGTGACTAACAAGCGGGTAGATGCGAACACGTTTAGTGGGAGTATCGTACCCATTGCTTGCTAAGAATAAAAAATAGTGAATGCACAATAAAAAGGGAAAGCAAAAAACTCTCGCCTTCCCTTCATTCATGTGAGCCCATATGAGCCTATTGATAAGTTTTCTAAAATGCTGGTATTTGCAGAAATCCACAATTCTTCAAAAGTAAGGTCATCCTTTTCCTATTCATTCGAGAGATTTTGTATAAATTGCCCTTCAATCATAGTGATTTCAACCTGCAATTATAAGCACACGGTCATTCTTCTATCAGCTCATGTTCTGCCAACTTCGTCTTGCCAGCCTTATAATCTTCCAACTTGCGCTCCAGATAACGGATATTGCTATCAGAATAAAACGAGTCGGGAGCAGCAGACACTTCAGCTTTCTTTGCTCTTACAGCTCTTATTAAAGTACTTTTACTTATACCAACCGCAGCAGCGGCCTCCTTATATGATTTCTCACCCTTGAGAATCATATCGACCGCAGCCTCCTTCCTAGCTTTGTCAATTGGTGGCCTGCCTTCTCTAAACCCTGCCTTGGTTCTAGCAATGGCTTTCCCTGCCTGTGTCCGCTCTACAATCATGTCCCTTTCAAACTCTGCAAAGGCCAGTAATATGTGAAGCATGAGCCTGCCTTGTGGCCGCTCATCTACCTCCCCCATATTGAGGATATTGACACGGATACCCTTGTCTGTAAGTTCCTTGATAAGCGTGGCTCCTTCTGTGGCAGACCTTGCCAACCTATCCAGCTTTGTAACCATCAGTGTATCACCGATATTGAGCCGTGCCAGCAGTGCATCCAGCTGTGGCCGCTCCGTAGTTGTCCCTGTGTATTGTTCCTCTATGACTTCATCACAGCCTCTATCCATAAGCTGCTGCCGTTGTTCTGCAAGACTGTTCCCCTTTACCTGGCCCCGAGTAGAAACCCGAGCATATCCATAAAACATACGCTTCCCCCTTATATAATCAACATTGACAATAATTTTTCGGCGTTTTGGCTGAAAATTTTTCCTATAGTTGGCCGTTTTTTAACCCCGGAGTTGGCAATAGCTATCTTTATGACCATAAGTTTTGATATATTGTCATAGCCTGATTTTACATTGCTCCTCTGTCGGTGTCAATACTTGTAAGTTTTGACTATTAAGAGGAAATTTGTACACCTTCCAGCTTTATTCTTTCTCTTTCTTTCTCTCTTAAAATGAGAAAGAAAGAGAAAGCGAAAGAACCAAGAGAACGTTGATATCGAATACAATTATAATGTTTGCATTTACAAACATTTAGCCTTATAATGTTTATAAATACAGACATTAAGAAGGAGGAGAAAATCGATAATGGGCAAAAAGATAGTCCTTACACCAAGCATCCAAAGAATCCTTCAGCGTATGGGAGAGCAAATCAAACTGGCCCGCCTACGCCGTAATATATCTATGGAAATAGTTGCCGAACGTTCCGGTTTGGGCAGGACAACCGTTTGGGCCATCGAAAAAGGCAGCCCTTCTGTTTCCATGGGAGCCTACGCAAAGGTCCTACATGCTATTGAAGGAATGGATAAAGACTTGCTGCTGATTTGCAAGGACGATGCTAAAGGCCGCTTGATACAAGACTTAAACTTAACTGTTGCCCGTAGGGCACCAAAGAGGAAGAAAGATGAATAATAAGACGATATACTGCTACTTGGACGATTACTACCGCGGTCAAATCCACCTTGGAAATTTATATGTACAAAAAGCTCGTGGAAAAGAAGTCTATTCCTTTGAATTTACGCCTGATTTTCTGGCCAGTAAGGAACATTTGCTTCTAGACCCGCAGCTGCAAGTTGATATTCCTGGCCGTCAATATGCTGACAATCAGATTTTCGGCATGTTTTCTGACTCTTGTCCAGACCGCTGGGGCAGACTTCTCATGAAAAGGCGTGAATCAATCCAGGCAAGAAAAGAAGCCAGGAAACCATCTGCCCTGCTGGAAAGTGACTTTTTGCTTGGAGTCCACGATGAAAGCCGCATGGGAGCATTACGTTTTCGTCTGGAACCTCAGGGTGATTTTCAAGCCAATGATGTTTACCTAGCAACTCCCCCATGGACGGAGCTGCGTCAATTACAGGATGCTTCCCGTAATTTTGAAGATGACAATGGTTTCGACGAATCATGGCTCTCCCTACTGATGGCTCCTGGTTCTTCACTAGGTGGTGCCCGTCCCAAAGCGACCGTTGCAGACGAAAAGGGCAATTTATGGATTGCCAAATTCCCATCCAAACACGACACAGAAAATGCCGGAGCCTGGGAAATGGTAGCCCACGACTTGGCCGAAATGTGTAACTTAAACGTAGCAGAGGCTCAGGCTTTGTCCCTGACCAAGGAAGGCACTACTTTTTTGGTAAAACGATTTGACCGCATAGGAAAATCCCGAATCCACATGGCCTCTGCAATGACCATGCTGGGCAAAACCGATAGCGATAAAGATGCCTCTTATCTTGATATTGCCGACTGGCTGACAGCACATAGTGCCGATGCTCCTGCTGACCTGAAGGAACTTTGGTGTCGCATCGTGTTCAGCATCGCAATCTCAAATACAGATGACCATCTGCGAAACCATGGCTTCCTTCTGCACAAGGACGGCTGGCATCTTTCCCCACTGTTTGATGTAAATCCTAATCCATATGGCAATAATTTATCTCTGGGCATTACCGAAGAAGATAGCACCCTGGATATGAACCTAGCTCTGGAAATGGCGGAATTCTACCAAATCAAACCAGCAGATGCCAAGAACATTATCGCCAACACTAAGAGCGTCATAGCTGATAACTGGCATATCCTGGCTAAAAAATATGGTCTATCCCGTACAGCTATGGAGCGAATGAGCCCTGCTTTTCTTTGACCTTCATGTACTCATATTCGGTAGGTTTTGGAAATAGTAGTCTCATATGTTGTTATTTTTTGAAAAAGGTATACTGTAATCAACCCCCCCTATTCTCAACATAGGATTTATATGATATAACACAAAATAGAAATATTATTTTTCTATTTTGTTAGAAGGTGGTGGAAGTTTATGTTGTATGATTTCTTAATAAGAACATATGGGCAAGGAGAGCCAATTTTTCTAGCCGATGTATCATATAAAGATATGAAACCAGCTATGCTGCGACAGGCCATGTCAAAGCTTGTTGAAAAGGGGCAGCTCCGCCGTTTTGATAAAGGTATATACTATATTCCAGACACAAGCATCTTTCCCTCTGGTGCATTCCTTTCCAGCGATAAAGTCATAGAGCGCAGATATCTGTCCGCCAAAGGCCAAAGATGCGGCTACATCAGTGGCCAGAACTTTGCCAATCAGTTTGGCCTGACCACCCAGGTGCCAATATCCTGCACAGTAGTCTCCAACAAGGCAACTACCAAAGAACGCCGAATTAGACTGGGACAGCAGGAGATTATCCTGCGTCAACCTCGTTGCACTATCACCAAACAGAACTATCTTGTGTTGCAAATCCTTGACCTGCTGGCGGATGTAGACAGATATTCAGAGATTGAGCAAGAGGAAGCCCGCCAAAGATTCAAGGACTATTTGGGCCGGGCAGAGATGAGCTTTTCCAGCATGGAACAATACCTCGACTACTATCCAGTAAAGATATTTAAAAATATGTATGAAATGGGGTTACTATATGGCCTACCTGCATGAAGATGCCAATGTTTTTACAGCTGTTATAACACAAGCAGCACAGAAACCGATCATACCAGAGGCTATTGACGAAAAGGAAAAGTAGGAAATTCCCTACTTTTCCGTATGAGGAGGTTTTGTTTATGAGTGCTATAACTGTAAATTTTCCAGATAGATTCATTGATAATGCAAAAGTTATGTCTAAGGGGCAGATAACAATCCCAAAGGATGTTCGTGCTGTTCTTGGTCTGGACACTGGTAGCCGTGTTACTTTCATTGTAGAGAAAGGTTCTGTTCGTATGGTAAATTCTGCAGTTTATACTATGCAGATGATTCAAGCAGAAATGGCAGGAGAAGGGGATAAGGCAGGAATTACTTCTGAAGGAGAGGTAAATTCTATAGTAAAAGAAATCCGCAGCGAAGGCGAATAAATATGCGGGTACTAATTTATATGATTTATAATTAAAATTAGCTCAAAAACATTGATTATAGCTAATGTATTGACATCATATATTTATTAGCTATAAAACAGATACAAGGAGGTGATATTATGACTGGTTCAACAACAAGCATGAGCATCAGAATGGATCGCGTGGTAAAAGAACAAGCTCAACAGCTTTTTAAGAGTCTCGGTATGGATATGACAACGGCTATCAATATCTTTCTAAGACAGGCGTTAATACGGAAAGGATTACCATTTGAAGTTACTATAAAGGGAGCAGATTCAGTTCTGCTGCAGAAATTGGTCGAGGCTGATAATGACACTGATATTCACGGCCCCTTTCATACTACGCAGGAATTGATGGAGGAGCTCAACACTGACGAATGAAGGACCTCGTGACACTCCTTATACTTTATAAGTAAAAAATTTAGTTTACAAATATACGAGCCATAATTGATAAAAGCCCAGGTTCTGTGAGCTTTTATTAATTATGGCCCTTTTATCTCAAAATTTTCCTGCCCCTCACAAACCAGATATATGACCGACCTGCGCTGCCGTTTCCCTTTAGAACTTCTGTCTAATTCTCTTATTCTCGCCATAATAGTTCCTCACCAATAAATGGAATAGCACCATAACGGCCTTGCAGATAGCCTTTGGTAATATTTTCTGTTTTACGAGGTGAAAATTCCGTTAATGCAAATACCTCTGATTCTAGGCTCTTGTCGTTCTTTTCTACGAACCATATCTGATCCCGGCGCAACAATGTGCGCTCCAGCAAACCAACATCATGTGTGGTGAAAATCAGCTGGGCATGGTTTCGATTGATATTATGGTCTTGTACCATCTCAACCAGATGCCTTGTCAGAAGCGGATGCAGGCTTGTCTCGATTTCATCAATAGCAATAACACCGCCCTGAGCTAAAGCCTTCAGCCAAAGACCAATGCGTGAGAAAAAGAAATGCGTACCAGCCGACTCCTGCTCAAGCAAAAGAGAATACACACTATTCTCCTCTTTGCCTTCACCGATTCTGTGATAGGTAACTATCTGCTTTTTGCCCCCGCGCTCGATAACCTCAATGTTTTCCAGCCCCAGATCTGCTGTCAGCATTTCCTGCAGCAATCTGGATTTTGAGTCATTGCCCTGCAGAACAGCTTCGATGGAAGTGGTATATAGATTATCTTCATCATGGGCGTTCAGCAGCCTTGTAACAAACCACATAAAGGCATTCTCCGTAAGGGGATTGTTCCACTCATTGGATGTTACCAGATATAGCCGATTAGGCGCCGTTCTCTTGGCCAACTGATTCTGTTCCTGCATACTTTCCTTCGGAAAAGTAAATTCGTTGCCCTCCCTGCTAAAAATAAGCGCTTCCCGACCTCTTGGCCAATGATACAGATACTCAGATTTGATACTATCGCCGTCATAGGCAAAGCCATAGGCATACTTGATGCCATTCATGTAAAAAATAATATCCAACTCCGTAGGGGCTGATTGGGCCTCTGAAAAGGAAAACGAATCATAAGGCAACCTGTCCCCCTTGAGAACTCGAGCATAGCTACCACAAACCATCTGCTTCATCAGGAGCAAAGCATTAAGCAGGTTACTCTTGCCTGAAGCATTAGCACCATACACCGCCAAACAGGGCACCAACTTTACCTTACCCGCCTCAAACAGGTTCTCTGCCATTTCCTTATCACTACTCGCCCGGCAACTTATCGTTGCCTGACTCCTGATAGACTTATAATTCGTTACGGAAAACTGTACCAGCATTTTCCCACCTCCGTTTCCTTAATTATACTTTAAAAGTATGTATCCGTCGATTTAAGTTAATAATTTGCAATAAATTTGCATTTTTCTTGGTTAAATTTCTTATAACGTGATTTATAATTAAATATGAACCATACAGAAAAGCTAGCAATAATCGAGGGGCTTAATTCGAAAAACAAGCCTACATGTGGCTACATAGTTGGCGCTATATGGTCACCGGGCAAGGGTCTATTCCTTCAGGAGCAGCCTTTTTCGTGTATTAGAGAGGCATTTCTTAATTTTGGACATCGGGCCTATTTGTATTTTGAATAATGTAAACTAAAATCATAAAAAAGAAATTATGCAAGAGCTTGTTGCACAATTTCTTTTTCTGATTTTAGTTTACTTTTTTCTAAGGTCTAATATATATTCTTTGACCTTCATGTACTCATATTCGGTGAGTTTGAAGGAGCGGGTCTTTTTCTCATCCATTATACCAACAGTTTTAGGACGTCCGGCTCCCAAGCGCCTGCCACCTCGTCCATTGGCTTTTTTGCGTATTATCTCAGCAACCAATTGATACTTGGCAGGAATTTTATCAATGCGGTTATAGCCTTTCTTCTGATTCAATTCACCGATAGTAATATCAAATCCATTGCTCCAAATAAGAACACCATCTACCCTACCACATGCTGTCTGAACAATGTCTTTAGCCTTGTCGGCTGGCATAATCGTTAACCCTTCAATGTCCCCTGCTGTATAATGGCCATTCCTCATATAATCACTCTTTTCTTTAATTTGATTTCAGTATACCATAATCATACAAATTAAATCAAGATTTAATTTGTATGATTATCTTAACGTTAAAATAACATTATAATAAATGTATCATAACATATATTATACATTATTATTATTTTAATAATAATGTATAAATAACTCTATAAATATAGCCTAATCCCTTATTGTATCTATATTAATCACTTTTTATTCATTATATATTTTCATTGAAATCTATATTATTAATCTAGTGTTAATACCATATTAAATTTATTTAGATATCATATATAGTCATGAAAAACATAAGAGTACATCTATGCTTTTCCCACTATTTGACCTGTAGATAATCCCTTCGTTAAGAGAACACCAATATCAGATGGATATCCATGAAACTTCCTCAGAACGTCTTAGAGGATACTTTTATGCATAGTTGGTATGAAAGTATACATAATTCACTTAAAAGCCATTCTGGGGGATTTGAGAGCTATACACGATTATTTAATACCATTAGAAGGCAGGCAAGCAGGCAAATTATCAGAGATGACTATGAAAAATCATAAATTTTTAGCTTTTGTGGATAACTTTTCTATGCTTTGCTTGCTTTTAGCATATATGCTATATATGCTTTGCGCTTCGGGAAGCCGCATTATTAAAGGGCTTATGGCACTTTATCGTAGGGAAATGTGACCAGTTCGTAGGGAAATGTGACCTAATTAGAAGGAGTATCGTAGGGAAATGTGACCAGTTCGTAGGGAAATGTGACCTAATTAGAAGGAGTATCGTAGAAATTGCCATTGCAAACCCTACGATACTGTTATATAATAATTAATCGTAGGGGATTGTGACCTAATTATCGATGTAAGAGCCGATAAAAATCACAATTCGGTACATTACACGAGTTAGATTTACAATTTAGGCGGTGAAAAT
>NC_017071.1 GCF_000284095.1 Selenomonas ruminantium subsp. lactilytica TAM6421
GTGAACGACATAGAGATACTCGAAAAGAGTGTTATACAAGCGAATCCGCTTATAAGGGCTAGAAAAGAAATGAATGTGACTGAAATGCGTCTATTTATTCTTGGCTTGCAAGATATAGAACCACACATCAAAGACGAAAATTTTCACGATGTAGATTTTCATGAGACCGTGATACCGTATAGCCAGTTGCAAAATCTTTTCGGCGGTAGCTGGTACGGCAATATTACAAATCTAAAAAAACAAGTTAAAAACGCATATAACAATACGATAGAGTTGTCTTATGATGACGGAGGTTTTGGCTATCGACACATTTATAGAAAAATGGATTATAGACCGCAGGAAGGTCTTATCATTCAATTTGATGATGAAATGAAGCCGTATATCCTTGATATACTCAATCAGTCATATACAAAATATAAGGTTAAAGCCTTCTTTGCTTTATCTTCTGCGTACGCATGGCGTATATTAGAATCGCTTCTTGAGAAGCAAGGGTATTTTAAGAAAGGCAAAAAAGAAGTATATCTCTCTTTGTCTATAGAAGAACTGCGTTTTAGATTGAATGTTCCAGATGGCTTATATGAGGGCAAAATGTGCAATTTTCGCTCCCGTGTTCTTGACTTGCCGATTAAAGAAATCAATGAAAAGACCGATTATCAAGTTTGGTACGAACCACAAAAAACTGGCAGGAAAGTTACAGGCTTTACGTTCTGGATGAAGATGAAGAAAAAAGAGTGTGTTGAAAAGCTAGAAAAAGAGCAGACAGAAACACTGCCAGAAGCCACCAGCCCAGATGTGGCAGGGCTTTCCGAGGAACAGGAGCAACTAGCATATCGCTTGATGAACCGAGAAATTTCTAAAAAAAGAGCTATGAAACTTGTTCAAAAATATTCGTATGAACAAGTAGAAAACAACTTGAAATACTGTGTCGAGAGACGAGATAAATACAATGATTTGGCAGCTACAATTATAACAGCAATAAAAAATGACTGGGCAGGGACAGCGAAGAAAGATAAAAAAGAAGCAGAAGAGAAAATGAGAGAGAAAAATTTAGACCGACGGCAAGCAAATGATTTCTTTCACGGAACGGAACTTTTGAAAATTGGAAAGGGAAAAGTAGAAGAAGAAAAAGAAGAGAAAAAGGAACTGACTGAGCTAACAGATATTGACATCGAGATGATTAAATTGCATGGAGAAAAAGCGGGTTTCTTTCGCCAAAGAATGGAAAAGCTCGGCTTAACTATTGAAGATGTAAAAGCAGGAAAAAGAAAAAAGTGAGAGGTTCTGGATATGGAAAGAACAAAGTTGCTCGAAGAATACAGTCGGCTTCTCGATAGTATCGCTTGGTACAATCGAGGCGATGTATTAGAGTTAGCTAAGATGGCAAAAAAACTTGGGCGTAGCTATATGCAAGATTTAGCTGAAAGAAAGCAAGCATTGAAGAAGGAGATAAGTTATGACATTTCTTGAACTTCAAAAGCAGATTGTGCAAACTCGCAAAGCGAGGAAAGGAATCAAAAATAGGACTGACTACTTTGATTCTGACAGCAACGAAGATTTTTATGTTGCTGTTTACAAAAAAGCATTATCTGTTGCAAACAAAGTTGTTCAGCACTACGAAGAAGCTAGAGAAATAAACCCGAAGGAAAAGGTTTCAGTAGAATTCAAAAGCAAGTAACCGCACGAAAAAGCCCCGCCTCTTTGAGCAGGGCTTTTTTTAGTGGGTGCTACCGCTCCGGCTTTTTAGCTCTGGCAGTTCTTTTGTTGCTCGATTACAAGCACCCGTAACCGAGTGCCGCCAGCGGCGGCTGCTTGAGAGAACGCACGGGGCGAAACAAGAGATTTTACAAGTCCCCGTACAGATTACACTAAGAATAGCAACTCTGGCGGATTTGTCGAAGTGCTTCCTGTATAGTCTTGAAATGCGGTGAGCCATGAGCTGGAAACTGAGAGCGGTGAGCACGGTGCATATACTTTGATATTTCTTTGCTGCTCAAGCCTTGGTTAGCGAGGTCGAGCAGTTCTTGTTCGTGCTCTAGTAGTTTTTGCATTACTGTTTTCTTCTGCTTGAGTGCTGCGTGGGCTTGCTCACGCTCTTCGGTAACTTGTGTCAGAACGTCTGCACGGAAGTGTGCAAAGCGTTGCCGAAGCATAGCGGCTGTCTGTAAGCGGTGCCAGAACCCATTCCCGATATGACAGTTTGCTAGGTCTCTGTAGATTCTGAAGACGAGTTCTCGTTCTTTTTGGCTTAGTAGCTTGCCAATATACCCTTGTGCTGTAGCTGCTTTCTGCGGGTCGGTTGCTAGTTCATCAGCTATACGCTTAGCAGTCGGGATAGTATAGCGTATTTTCTCAATATCTCTTTGCCTTGTCTTTTCCATGAATGAGTAACCTTCTTTCTTCTTCGAGTACCACAAGCACACACCCGCCCCTGCCCTCTCCGCCTTCGGCGGATCGGGCGGGGGTGGGTGTGTGCTTGTGGTCGCCTGCCGCCCTTTGGGCGGTAGGCGATGTGGTGCCGGCGGCGATAGCCGTCGGTGCGGTGGTGGCGGTGCGGTGGGGTTGGTGGGCGTGGTGGTAGCGGGAGCGGAGCAGGAGGAGGTCAGGTCGCCCGCTGGAGAGTGCGGGCGGTGTAACTAAGCGGGCTAACCCCGCTTAGCTCTGTCTTTTCGAAAGAAAAGACAGAGCTAAGCTCTACGGACGCACCCCCGAACCCCCGAACAAAAAATGACACGAATAATTTCATCATAGAAATTGTTCGTGTCATTTTTTGTTCGTGAGGCTATATGCCCGTTCTAGTTTTTCGGAAAACTTCACCGACGCAGAGCGTCGGCAGGGAAGTAGCTATGATAAGTTGTTTTGCGAGAGAGAACGCAACGAAACAACTGTGCTCCAACGGCTGGAGGGTAAAATGCCGAGACGCTTTGAGAGAGCGTTCTGAAACAAGATGCCGTTTAAGGCAGCCCGCCAGGGCTGCCGAAGGTCGTCCTCGTCTCCTATTGCGAGGTGCTTCTGAACTGTCTACTACGGACAGGGAGGGAAATAACCGCTGGAAGCCTGCTCGAAGAGCGAAACTGGCGTGCCAAGATGGGCCGTAAGTGAAGCCAATGGTTTGGGGCACTGAATACCTTACCGCCTGTGCAAGCATGAGGAGGTGCTTGTACAGACAATAGAAAAAAGCCTTGCTTTGCTTGCTGATTTGTAAAAATCAGCGGGCAAAGGAGGGCTTTTGCCCATAAAAAATGAAAGGGTGGTATTACATGAGCAAAGCAGCAAGCCCGTCAGCCCAGGTTTTAGGACTTGAAAAAGAAGCCGGATATTTGCACATCAATGACGGGACGAACAAAGCAGACGCCCAGCAAGCTTTACGGGATGCTGGCATAACCAATTTTCACGACATCAGCAAACAAATCGGCTTTTATGAGAGCAAGACCTTGACCAAGTATAATGGTATCCTGAAGCAGTACATACAATTTGAGAAGTCTGAAGGTAGGACAGCAGATATACGAGCGTTTACCGCAGACAAAGCAGACGCTTTTCTGCAATACAAGTTTGAGATGGGCATATCTACATCGCAAATGTTGAGCTATTGCAAAGCATTCAGTAAGCTAGAAGGAATGCTTGAAACAGTCAGCCATGACTGGAAAGAGCAGAACACAGCGAAAGTAGATACATTGCTTGAGAATTGGCGTACTGAAATCAATGACGCTGCTCGTTCTATTGATGACAAACAATCAAGGGCGTACACTGATGCAGCAGCTGTTGTGGCTGCTGTAGAAGACCCACGAGCACACCTCGCGGCAGAGCTACAGCTCGAAACGGGGTTGCGGGTACATGACGTGACGTTTGTGCGTTTAAACGCCGATGGTACACTCGATGTGAACAGCAAAGCCGGATATAGAGTTGCTAACTTCCCAATTCCTGCCAATCTGGCCACAGAGTTGCGAGGATTCGCTGACAAATTTGGTATAAGCCCAACTACGGGAGGAAAACTGTGTTTCAACCTTATCAGCTACGGAGATTACAGAACAGAGCTGAAAGCTGCCGCCGAGCAGTGTGTCGAACGCTGGAGCGGGACGCATTCGCTGAGAGTCACGTTTTCAGTAAATTTGTACAATGAGCTGAGAGGAAAAGGCTATACTGACAAGCAAGCTAGACAGGAGTTAGCAGAGCGACTGTTTCATGGACGTATATCGGTAACATACTTCTATGTTGGAAAATGTAGCTGATGAGGAAGCGAGCAATGCCGTTCTGAGTAGCTAGAGGACACTAACGCATATAAATATATGCGTCGTACTCTCTGAAGGCTTCTAAAGGCTTCTGAGGGCTTCTGAGAGCTATTCGGAGGGCTGACGTTCCATATACAATCAATGCCATCAAGCAGAAGAGCAAGCAGACAAGCAAAGCGAGAAAAATTTTTCTGATACTAGAAAAGTCGGTTTTTCTCTATATGTCTGTTTGTTCTTTTTATATCTGTTTGTTCTTTTAGACCCCCCGCCAGCCATTGATACATAAGGCTTGGCGGGTTTATATGACTACAAATTTTGTGGTTTGTGACTACAAAATTTGTGGTTATGACTACAGATTTTGTGGTTTGTGACTACAGATTTTGTGGTTTGTGACTACATAGACTACATTGACACAAGTAGTCATGTAGTCTATAATATTTGCTATAGTTTAGAACGGAGGTGTTTTT
>NC_017072.1 GCF_000284095.1 Selenomonas ruminantium subsp. lactilytica TAM6421
ATGCGTATGATTATTTTACAAGAGAATGAGCAAGATTGCAAGCTGGAAATCATTGAGGGTACTGGTGAAGTTCTGGAGGACTTAAGCGGGACAGGGCGAAAACGCCCCTGGAGCGAGAGGAAGAGCGAGAGCGTGGAATTACTAAACCTGTTTGAAACGGCTAGAAAAATAGACGAGAGCGTGATTTCACAAACAAGGCTGCAAGCCTTGAAAGACTGCGGGTCTTGGCTCACATTTGCGCAACAAGCAGACGGAACTCGGAGGCTTGCAAATGCTAATTTCTGCCGTTTGAGGCTATGCCCCCTATGTGGTTGGCGGCGGTCACTGAAACTATTTTCGCAGGTGTCGAAAATATCGGATGCTATTCTTGCGGAAAAGAAAGCACGGTTTATATTCGTTACGCTGACAGTGGAGAACGTGAAGGGCGAAGAGTTGCGGGCTACCATCAAGCGCATGAACGAGGGTTTCAAGTGCTTGGTACAAGACAAGAAAGGAATGGCTGCCTCTGCTACATTCAGGGCAAACCTGATGGGGTATATGAAAGCCATTGAAGTGACATATAACACAAAACGAAACGACTTCCACCCGCATATACACTGCATTTTCGAACTCGCACCGAAGTATTTTAGGGGCAAGGAAGGTGGCTATCTCACTCATGAAGACTGGCGGGTGATGTGGCGGAATGTGATGAAACTGGACTATGAGCCACAAGTGGACGTGAGAGCTATCAAGAACACCACGGCAAAAGCCGTGGCGGAAGTTGCAAAGTATCCTGTTAAGGTTGACGGACTTCTGAAAGTGAAAGACAAAGAGAAAGCAGCGCAAGCGCTGATCCAGCTCAAGCATGGCATACATAACTGCCGATTTATTACCTTTGGCGGGGATTTTCGAGAGTATAAGCGCCGGCTGGCGCTTGATGACATAGAGACTGGCGACCTAGTACACGTTGAAACGGACAAACAAGAACTAAACGCCGTAGCTATGATACTGTTCAAGTATCGTGCTGATGTTGGTGCATATATTTGCTGATATATGCATATATTTGCTGTTACGCGCATAAATTGCTGGTGGAGGGAATGATATGACTGGTGATGAGATTACAGAAGTCCATGAAAACATACTTTTGGCTGTGATGCAGCTGCGCCAATACGACAAAATGGATATTTGGACTGATGAGATACGGGAAAACGTCAAGGCATTGTGTGCCGACTTAGAGCATTATGCAAAACGCGAAACCGAGTATTACGAAATGTATCGTCAAGAAAATATCCCCATCAGACCACGAAAGTAAAAGACTTTTGCTTGCTTGCTGTGCTATAATGGCATTGTCCGTTTTATTGCCAAATATTCACGGCATAAAATATCGGATAAGATGGCATGCCCTTGCCGTCTAGCCCGCAGTTAGCTGTGGGCTTTTTTATTGCCTCATGATATAATAAAATTGTCATAGTGTGGGGCTTGTATTCCTCACAGGAAACAGTTTTCATACTGGGGCAAGCGTACGGAAGAGCCCTGTCTCCTGTAACCAATGGCAGGGCTTTCTTTACGCGAAATTGATACGTATGATATAATTTTTAAGCCGTAGTCACATGAGTGACTACGTCCCCTTATTCCCCTATCGCTTTCCATGTGGTAGGGGAATTTTTGCTTACTTGCTTTCATGTAGGCCGTTAAGAACGGCTTACATGTGCACTTAGGAGTTTCTCTTTCGAGAAACGTCAAAAGCGCACTTTTGCAAAGCGGGGCTTGCAAAAGAAAAAGCATTTTCTGCCAGTCGCTTTGCTCCTTGAACTGCGTTGCTTGATTATATATTAACTTTTCAAATCCTGCATTTTGATTTCTGTTTACACTTTTCAAATCACCGAAAACCAGTAAGCCCAGAGGGCGCAAATTTACTGCCAGTGATGGCAGCCAAGCACATGAGTTTGGAGAAACTCATAAGTGCGCATTCTGAAAAGCACGAGGGGTGTCTGAATTGGCAAATTCGAGACACTCATAAGTGCGCCTTCCGGAAAAGCAACGCAGTTCAGAGAGAGGAGCGAACGGCAAAGCCCCCGAAGGGGTTCACGGAGTTTCTTGAAACTCCTAAGTGAACATGGTAGCCGTTTTTAACGGTCCCCATGAAAAAGACGCAGCAGTTTATGACGAACATGGCCACCAAGGGTGGCCATCTCCTGCAGCGGCTTTGCCGTCTGCCCGCTCGTGAAACTGAACTAAGGCACCAGGAGCCCTAGAAAGCCCGTAGAGCGTTTCTAGGAGCGAATACATACACTTTCCCCTCTTAGGGGCTGGAGGGGCGTAGAAACGAAACTGAGAAGCCTAGAACTTAACTTTATGGGGAACCCGCCAGAGGTTCCCCTGTGCAAACTTGACTTATGGTGTGTTGTAATTAATTTTGAACCACAAAACACCCCTCGGAAAGTGTCATTTTCGAGGGGTGTTTTTTCTTATCTTGATACTTGAGGCGTATAGGTCGGAATTAAAAATAGCCTAATCCCTTTATTTATGCGGGATTAAAGGAAAATTAAAGTGAAAATTTAGGGTAGTAAAAAAGACCACTTTGTGCTATGATTTTCTTGCGAGGAAAAACCAATAACAACAAAGGGGTCTCTAT
>NC_017073.1 GCF_000284095.1 Selenomonas ruminantium subsp. lactilytica TAM6421
ATGATTACAGTAGTTATCAGCAATAAGAAGGGCGGCGTTGGCAAAACAACCACGGCATATAACCTTGCAGCCGGATTAAGAAAAAGAGGTAAGTCCGTCCTGGCTATTGATCTTGATCCACAGTGTTCCCTCACGAAGTTCTGCGGAGTAAACAAAAATGGCCCTACGTCCTTCGGCGTTATTACCAAAGAAGTAAACATCAATTCTGCGATTCTTAAACTGGAATTCTTTGACCTTATCCCTGGCAGCCCTCTACTGAACAGTGCTGACCAAAACTTACCAGAGTCCGTCAATAAACTTATGCGAATTCGTGAAGCACTCTCTGAACTGGCCACAGATTATGACTACTGCATCATGGACAATGCCCCGGCTCTCGGCGTGGTCACTGTCAACGCATACATGGCCACGGATTATGTGGTAATCCCCGCAGAGGCCAACGAACTTTCCACAGACGGTATCGCCAATGTATTTGAATCCGTACTTGATGTTCGGAAATATGTAAATCCCAATATTCAAATTGCTGGTATCCTGCTCACGAGATTCAAGCCCAATACTGTACTGAACAGAGAATATACCGATATATTCAATGAATTGGCCAAAGGCATGGGAACCAAAGTGTTTAAAACGGCAATCCGTGAAAACGTTAATCTCGCAGAACTGCCATCTATCCATGTGCCTATCTTCGACTATAAGCCGAATTCCACCGGAGCCGAAGATTATAATAAGTTCATCGATGAATTTATCAAAGGAGTAGAAAAATAATGCCAATCAATAGAAGCGAACAATTCCACAAGCGGAAATCCGATGCGTTGCGGCAGATAACAGGAGCCATAGAAAAAGCCAAAGAAGCCCCGGAGCCGGAAATCGTAGAAGCGCTCAAAGATGCGTCTGCTCCTTCCACGCCTATCATTAAAGCACCTCCGGCCAAACCGCAGATTAAACAGGAACCACCAAAGGAAGAAAACAAAGAACGTCGTGATAAACGTGTGACTCTTTATCTCACCCAGGACGAATATGATATGTTCCGCGAACAGGCATATCGCCGCCACAAGAAGCTGAATGAGGTCATCGTAACCGCTGCGAAGAAAAACATCGGCAGACCTCCTGCTCCACCGAAGAAATTTATCGAGGAAACAGAGGAAAATCAATAAAATAAGCCTTCAAGCCCATAGGCGCTCTCACGCTTCGCCTACGGGCTTTTTCTATGCAATGCAATAGTTTATATAGGAATGATATTTCACGGCCCTTCACGGCAATCCTACGCGGTCATGTTTTACAACGTTATAATTGTATACATGTGTAATGGTATAATGGCATAACAAGGTAAGCATTATTTTTTCAGTGAATTCATTTCTTGGAATCCATGTTATTTGTTATCTTTTAATTGTAAAAGTAAACGCCAGTGCCAAAAAATATGGCAGAAAGGATTTCAAATGGAAAGTTACGCTTTAATCGTAAAGACCGCCTGGGCAGCTCTGATGCACGGAACCTGGGGGCAAGTCGGCGAGGTCATTATTTTAGGAATTGGCCTTCTGTTAGTTGACAAACTGTGTACGATAATCCGCTACGGTGTTTATCTGCTTATCTTCATTGATATCGTCGTAGCAATGGTCTATCTATGTCAGCCCAGGAAGCGGAGAAGGGCGATTATCTGTATAATCGTTCTCATATTCATCATCGCACTGTATTATTACCTATCCCAAAAAGGGTAAAAACGAGAAAGCGCAGGAGCATCATAGCCCCTGCGTTTTTTATGCGGTCACAAGTTGCGCATCGATGATAATGCCTTTGTTGCTGCGGATAAATTCATAAGTCAATCCTTTGGCCACTTTGATTCCCCGCTGCCAACCGCGATATCTATCATAGTATTTATCTTTGTTCCATGCCGATGCAAATACAATGCCATCGAATTCACCGTATGGCGTATCGAATATCAGCTTGGCCATAGTTTTTCCTCGCTTATCCTGGAACTCATAGACGCTCTTGGCCACCCCCGTAAGCACCTTTGGAAGTGACGAGAAGGAAAAGGACAACACGGAAATTTCACCGGCAATCTTATCATACTTCTTTGCTGCGGACTCCTTGAAATCCACATCAGCCAACTTTGCCTGCCACTGGTCAATCATGCGTTGTGCCTTGGCCCGGCCCTTATCATCTATGGCCATGTCATATTGGTCCTGGTAATACTCAATGCGTTCCTCACAATGAGCCTTGCGCTGCAAGATTTCCTTGGTGGATTGCAGATTGGCCAGCATCCAGCCTCGGTCTTTCCCCAGGTAATCCAGTGCCCCGGCCTTGATAAGCCCCTCGGTAATTAACTTATTATTGGCTCCGGCCACCGTATGCCAATCATTGCTCTGGACCAGCGTAAGGTTCGCCCCTACGCCTTTGATATAACATAAGCCGACACGGATCGCATCGCCTTCCACGGCCCATTTACGGTTGCCCTTGGATAAATCCGGAGGAAGCAGCTTGATGCCCATACGCTTACATTCTTCGATATACGGCAAGAGTTTCTTGTGGTCCGTCCGGGAATTAAGCAAAGCGCACATGTATTGGACCGGGAAATGCGTTTTGAGAAACGCGGTCTTATATGAGAGTTTAGCATAGGATACCGCGTGGCTGCGGTTGAATACATACCGGCCAGCGGCTTCAATCTGCGCTGCCACCGCCGCTGCTACCTCATGTGAATAACCGTTGGCCTCACATGCGGCAATGAAATCAGCCACGGCAGCCTTGATTTTCGTGAGCTCTTTTCGCCCAATGACTTTACGGAGGGCATCAGCTTGACCAAGGTCGTACCCGGCCATCTTCATGGAGATAAGCATAATCTGTTCTTGGTACACCAGAACGCCATATGTTTTCCCTGCGATTTCCTTCATGGCCTCGCAAGGATATTCCACGGTAATCTTGCCGTTCTTAGCATCGACATATTGTTGAAGCATACCAGAGTCAATCGGCCCCGGACGATACAAGGCAACCAGCACGGCCAGGTCATCAAAGCGATTCGGCTTCAATTCCTGGGCAACTTTCTGCATCCCAGGGGACTCCATTTGGAATATACCCGTAGTATGGCCACCGGCGTATACCTCGTATGTAGCCTTGTCGTTCATGGGGATAGATTCAAGGGAAAGCGGAATTTTGATTGCGGAAAGGCACTCGTCGATAATATCCAACGTGCGCAGGCCCAAGATGTCCAACTTCAAGAGGCCCATGGCTTCCAGTGTGTGATATTCAAAGGCGGCCACACGCACATACTCGCGCTTACCAGTGGACGTATCTGTGGAAGTGCAGCCTTCTACCGGACAATATTTTTCTACGGCATCCGGAGTAACCAGGATTGCCGATGCGTGAACCCCCATCTTATCAATGCGACCAGCGAAATGCTGCGACACATCAAGGAGACGTTCACGTTCTTCCTGGCTGAAAGCACTGTTTATCGTGAGGATTTCGTCGAGGGATTCTTGCAGGTCCTTAGTTACCACGAGCACCCTTTCCCTGGTCCATCGCATACCAGTGTCCTGCTTGTCCCTTTTACGACGGTCAACCTCTGCGCGTTCTTCCTCGGTCAATGACAGATATTCTTCTTTCTCCAATGCCTGCTGCGCCCGAAGAACCGCCTGTTTACCAACATCGGGTTTGTCGGGATTTTTGGTATAGCCATACGTCGTAACCTTGTAGACTGTACCGTAATGTTCCCGGATATAATCAATGATTTTCCCTCGATTATCCGTGGATACGTCTGTATCGATATCCGCCGGGCTTTGTCTCTGTGGATTACAAAAGCGGAAAAATGCGGTATCGTATTTGATACTATCGACTTTATGAAAGCCCATGAGGTAACCAATGAGGCACCCGGCAGCAGAACCACGGCCTTCGCCAACGGGGATATTATTCTTTACGCACCAGTTTACCAGGTCCCAGATGATAAGCAGGTAATTGAGATAGTTGGCTTTTTTGAGGTCAACCATTTCTTTTTCAAAGCGTTCCCCGTACTCCTTGTACTTGCCTTTAGGAACCTTGGCCCGCCAATTCTCTCGGCAGATTTCCCGGATAACTTCTTCGGCATCGCGCTCTGTGTACGTCGGATAGTGCATACCGCCGAATTCAATGGTTACATTGCAGCGCTCGGCAATGGCGGAGGTATTCGCAATGGCTTCCTCTTTCACATCGTCCGGTATCCAGAGCGTTTCCCGGATTTCCTGCTCGGACCAGAGATAGTTTTCGTTATCATGGTATCCATTGCCATGAATTTGCAGCCACAAGAAATGATAGGGCTCGTCCTCGGCCTTGGCATAATGAGCATCCGTAGTGACCACCAGAGGGACGTTGTGCTTCCTGGCCAGACCAATGACCTTATCGTTGTATTCCCATTGCCGGTCAATGTTCAATGGCTGGATTTCAGCGTAGAACCTGTCCCCAAAGATTTCCTTGAACTTTACAAACCAATCCTCGCCGGTATCCGTATTGACGATGGAAGCCATGCACGCGGACAGACAAATTACCCCCCCACTATGCTTTCGCAGGTCTGATTCGTCGATACGCGGTTTGTAGAACATGTGGTCCTCGCGGTAAGCGATGGAGTCCAGTTCTTTGAGGTTCCTGTACCCTTCCTCGTTCATAGCCAAGAGAACCAAATGGTGCGTGAAGGAACGGTCACGGATGCTTACGTCTGGGCAAAAGTAGAACTCGCAGCCGATGATAGGCTTGATATCCTGGGCCACACATTCCCGGTAAAATTCTACGATACCACGCATAGTCCCATGATCTGTGAGGGCCACCGCAGTCTGGCCAAGTTCCTTCACCCGGCCAACAAGTTCTTTCATAGTCTGATACCCGTCCATGATTGAAAAATCCGTGTGGTTATGGAGCGAAATATACATATTGAATTACCTCCGTTTATGCTTCAAGGTCTAATGTATAATCCGCGACAGTAACTTTGACTCTTTCATCAGGAGTGTCGCCACCGGTCAAATTATCTTCCATGGTTTCCTTTAATATCCCAGGTAATGTTTCATCCTCTTTTGCCCTGACAAAACCCTCGATAATTTCCTTGTCAGCCTCGTTATCAAAATGCTCATTGATTTCAACTTCGTACTTGATGCTTAACTTCATTTGCTATACCTCGATTCTTCTGTGTAATATCTTGACAACACAATATATTCTACTCTCGTTAAATATAATTGTCAAGTGATAAAAAAAGGAGTCACTGGCAGCATAAAAATACCAGTGACTCCATGGTTAATCATTCGGCAATATAGATTTTTCGATGAAATCCAGGGTTTCATTGTCAACCCATTGGCTCTTGGATTTCCCGATATAGACCAGGGAAATATTCTTGTGCGTCGATGCGATGACTCCGGTGACTCTTTTTCCCGTTTCCCGGTCATAAATAGGAACCGTAGCTCCAACGTTGTATGCTCTCATTTTGCACCTCGCTTTCAGATTTCCAAGGCCAGCGATGGACTAGGGATATGCCCCATGCTATTCCACGCTGACAGGAACCGGAACAACTTATTTGTGTCCTCCGCAGCCTCGCGGGGAACATACGAGATAATATTCGGTACAGAACGCTGCTCTCTAAGCTGAATTTTCTCGATCTGTTCTGCAATATCATTGATAATCATAGTTTCATAGGTCCTTTCGTACATTTTTAAGGGGTTTTCCTCTGTAACACTCTAGGAGCACTTACACCGTTATAATGGTATAACGCTATACAATTACACCATTACGCCATTATAACGCTCTTATAGGTCATTTTAGGCGTTCATTTTTATAAACTATCGGTAAATCATCCCTTAACCGGTAGATTTCTCTATGACACCTCTCGATTTCCTTCTGGTAACTCAATGCCACGCCTCGGATAATCCATAGCATCATCCAGGACAGGACAAGGAACGCACCAAGGAACAAATCTATGGTATCCATGTTATGCCCTCGCTAAATCCTTCTGATTTCCCTGGATTTTCTTTAATTCTTCTTCGACACGCATACGGCCCTTGACTGTGAAATAATCACGAGTAATACCAGGAATAGCATCTTTAGTTTCCATATATCCCTCGGTAACTACCCATTTGTAAGCCTTGTAGCCATTGCCCTGCTTATAGCGCCAACCAAGAACATCGTCAACAACGTAACGCAGCAGATTTTCTTTGACATTCAATTCTTTTGCCAGGGCTCTTATTCCAATCAGATGGCCTTTTTCGATATACTTTGTCGTCTGCTCTGCCAAAGGTGTCAATTCCTTAACCTCGGCGGCCAGGGCCATGCGTTTTTCTTCCTCCTTAATCCACGCCTTTGCACGTTCAATGGGATCATCAATCATGTAGCTATCCATAGGCTTTACAACGTACTGTCCGGTCTTACGAATTTCTTTGAGAATTTCCTTGACCTTCTTCTTAAATTGCTTTGCAATGGGCTTGCGACTCTGCATGAGCACTTCATAGAGGCCATCTTCGGTAAGGAACCACATTTCACGGTTTTGACCTGATAGGAAGATTGTTCCTGTCAGCTTTTCATCTTCATCAACAGTCCTCAACATCCGCGACACATCACGGCTTACTTGCTTGGAATTAGCCCAAGCATAATCAATCCATTCAGCTACGTCCTTCGCCAAGAACAACGGCTGCTCTACTGTGCCATACATGCGGAACTGTTTACCTAATACTTCCTGTTCGTTGATAACTGCTAATTCATTTTCCATTTTCGTAACCTCCATAAAATCTTTTTGACGTCTATGTAGCTCCGGGATAACCTCGTCCTTCAAGAAGGAATCTATCGTCCGGCCATTGCAATCCCACGATGACGGTTCCATTTGCATGATACCAGCCTCGTTGATAAGGTGTATCTGCATCGCATCGCCATGGATGTCCTCGGTCAGTTCGATGTGGTCAACCAGGCCAACCACAGGAGATATGACTTTGCCATCTTTGTCCAAAACAAATTTACAATCCGGACTCACATAGTAATCACCGGAGCCATATCCGAACATATCCATGACGCTTTCCCGGACTAACCAGATATTGTCCTGGGTAACGATGAACCGGATATTGGAGAATGTTATAACCTTTGATTTAGTCACACTGTACACCCTCCGTTAGTTTCTCAATGGTATCAATGAGTTCTTCGTATTGAGCATGGTCCCCGCGACGATAAATCTTCGCCTTTTCCTTTTGGCTGCAAAAAACAGATTCTACCGTAGATGCCCCAAGCACGTTCACGCGCCAGGTACATGGGCACTTTGGAATTCTTTGATTATTTCTGTATGACCGGGCAAGTTCAACCCCATGGCCATCTTTTGTTGTAACAATGTATTTAACATACTTCATTTCTTTTAACCTCTTGTGAAATATTTTTGACAACATGTACATTATAGGACTGTTATTTTTATTTGTCAATCGTTAATCCATAAAAACAAAAAAACGAGGCCACCAAGGATTGCTCCTTAGTAGCCCCAAAGTTTAAAGTAACGCTGCTGCCAAGCCTACTCCGGCCCCGGCAAGGAAAGACTGAAATTCCCTCTTGTGTCGCTTATGTTTTTCTTTTTTCATATTCTCGGCATGAGTCTTATTTAATGCTTCGGTATTCTCTTTGACCGCAGCCTGTACCTCCCTGTTAACAATAGGAGTTACATCAAGTACGGCTTCGGATTTCTGCTCTACCTGTAGTTTTCCCTGGTCAAACTTTTGCTTCTCCGTGGTCAGACCATTGAGTTCCGTTTTTTCGCCATTGTAAGATACCGCGATGGCTGGTGCAGGACTCTCAATCTGCACATCGGCATCCGCAGGAGAATCCTTTTCTACATACTTAATCACGGTATCCCCTTTGACTTCCACGGGAATCTGCACTGGAACAGGCTTCTCCACTTCCACAGTCTGTACTTCGGTCTTGGTAACTACATTGGCTCCAAAGTGTTTGCAGGCGAACCAACCACCAGCGAACAATGCCATGGCCAGCGCAGCAACACCGATATACTTCGCATGACTTTTGATCCACCGAAGTACGCCAAAGAAAATCTTACTTACTTTTGCCATTCCACATCACTCCTCATTTCTATACCAATTGGCTTTTCCGCGCAATACATCGCCACCACGAGATCCATCGGTGGCCCAGGGATTATACTTAGGACTTTCATCGGTCCCCAGATATTCCAGGTCCCAACGCTCCACCGTGGTTTTAGGCCCGTAGCTATCATGCGTCCATAGACCGTCCTCGTTATCCGCGGCTTCACCATGCGTCAAAACGTGAGCCTCGTCAATGGTTAACCAGAGTCCATCCGCTACTGCAACAATGGCCTGGGCCATGGCTTCAATCTGCGCTGCCGTTGGAGGTTCCGGACCAAGGTCAGCAGAGGTAGCGTTATAGCAGCAACACAGAGAAATCCCCACCGCGCCGGTATTTCTGCGCCAGGTATGAGCCTTGATTTCATCGAGGTCACCGGTTACATAGATTTCACCGTTACCCGTGATATTCACATGATAATCGTCAAAGACGGTTTCATAATGTCCAGCGCTCCAATGCAGGTAAATCTTAGGCTCCCTGCCATATTCCTTGGCCTGTGCCCAGATGCTTTCCCTGGCATCCTCGGCCATCTGCCGTAGTTCTTCAATAGTCACTTTTCTTGCCATACACATCATCCTTTCCATGCTCTACAACTCCACGAGATAACCACCCTATCAATCCAGAGGCTATCGAAGTCTGTAAATCCTTGTTTTCTCCAATAAACATAGATAAAAGAAGGGCCAGCACCAGGCCAGCCCCTACAATCTTATCCAATGTTATCCAGCGCAAAAGCGTTGCATATTTCATCGCATTACCACCCCCGCAATAGCTATGGCCACCGCGATTGCCCAAGCAATAAATTCGCGGACACCAAAGACTTTTGCCGACGATTCCTCTAGCTTACCAAGCCTTTCATCGTGCTCGTCAATGATTGCCCTTAAACGGGTATTTTCTGTTTCCTGGGTAACTAACATTGTTTCAATACGAGCAATTCTTTCGGAAACCTCTGATAGTTTCTCATAAAGTTTAATAACTTGTTCGTCGGTCATTTACATACTTCCCATTCCAAGATTTTACCATTAACATCACCTCGTTTTTATGCGTAAGCAGGGATAACATATTCAGAGGAAGTCATCGCATCCACTTCGTCACTAGCGATAATACTAACATTGATGCTACATGCTTTATTCGCAGAAAGCCAATAGCAGAATCGATATTCCTTACCTGGCGTTATATCAACTACGACTCCATTGTTAATCCCCTTTACTTGGATTTCCTTTGTCCAATCCGAATCAATAAAGCAAAGATAACTACTATTGGTAACAAATGCACCGTTATTTGTCGTTGCCTTTATTAAAACCTTTTTACGTCCACTCGGTCCTTTAAACATACAATCATCACCAGCGCTCCAATCCTCTACTTTGTCGCTATCAAAGGATATGGATTTCTGATAGATACTACCTTCAACCGTGGGTGTATCCGTAGATGGATTCGATGGATTATCTGTAGACGGGTTATCCGTCGAAGGTTTGTCCGTGGACGGGTTATCTGTTGATGGATTGTCTGTCGAAGGTGTATCCGTGGAAGGATTATCAGTAGACGGGTTATCCGTCGAAGGCTCGTCCGTGGACGGGCTATCTGTTGAAGGTGTAGGCGCACTCGGAAGCGTTATCTTCGTACCGCTAAGATTACATTCAATCGTCGTGGGAAGAATATTTCCAGAATGACCAAAGTATCCATTTTTAAAAGTGCGGAATCTGTAGAAATCAACGTTATCAACCTTGATAATCCACTTTCCACTAGCATTGCATTTCGTTGGAACATCAGTGCCGCCTTCCCAGAAAGCAAATACATCACCACCGGCTTTCATGTTTGTAGTAATGTTCTGCAAAACAATCTGTGATGGCATTTCCAGTTTTCCATCGAATACACATTTATAAGAATTATCACCAACGTAAACAATATCCCCTAAGTTATACGACGTGTTAGCCTTCCATTCTGTTCCTTGCTTAGACGAAGAAATCCATTCCCAGATTATATCACCATCAACGCAACGAGCATTACTATTTACAGGAATTCGGCCACTCGTCGTACCGTCCTGGTCCACCAATTTGTATACTCGTTCTACTCCGTCATTACCTTGGGAAATAACATAACTATCCTTTTCCCACCAAGTTTTAGGGAACCAGTCTTTGCCAATGAAACCAAGTTTTGCCGTTCCCCAATCGAAGCTGCCATGCCAAGCCGTGTCAATCGGAGGCTTATCAGAAAGAATACCTTCTTTGAGGACTTTGTAAAGACGATGATCCGCATAGATAATATCGTTCTTAGCCACTTCCATGCTCGGAGAAAAAGTCTTTGTAACGAACTTTTCTTTGGTATCAACGTATTCCCAATAGCAGGCATCAAGGCATTGCGGATATGTGTCAACACCTTCAATAACTTTGCCGGACGTATGTACCGGGCGATAACCATTGGAATGACCAGCAGAAATACATTCCCAACAAGTCAACGGCTTCCAGGAAGATTCACTGGTATAGCAGCAATCACCGACGGAATAATCTTTGTTTGCCTGCCACTCGTTCCATTCGACATATTTTACCGTCGCACTACCAAGAGAAAACTCTTTACCACTAAGGTCACTGGGTTTATTATCCTCACTAATCGTCGGAATCTTACCGCCCTTAGTTACGAAAAAGATATTCGTATTATAGAAGGAGGTCAAGCCACTAGCATCAACGGAGCGATCAAACGTTCTAATGAACTGTCCACGGGATACACTTCCATCACCGGTATAAGCCTCTGTCCAGTCAATGCCCCGACCAAGGAGTTTCCAGCGTAATGTTCCCTTATCATCATTGCCGGTATCTTTGCACTGACCAACAACTGTCGTAGGAGCCTGCCCAGAGGTCTTGCAATATCTTTTCCCTGCAACCATAAAGTAAACCAGATATGTATCCGGTTCATAACTATGGAAATTGCAATCTCTAATCGTGATTTCCGGGAACTTATGCGTATCCAGCGTGCTCACGGCTTCTTTGTTAAAGTCGATTTTGCAAACATCGAATTCTTTCCCGCCTGGTTTCTTCAACCAAGCATCACAATTCTCAATGACAACCCGGCCCTCAAAAATTCGCCCATACGTCGTATTAAACTCAAGGATATGTGCATTAGGATAACTATCGTTAGGCAATTCGTTGACATAGAAATTGCTATTAGTAATCTGACAAATACCACGGCCCTCACCAATCTGAATTGCATGATTAAAGAGGTTACAGTGGTCGATATACAAATTTTGGAAATAATTATGAATATCAAGACGGTTTGCATTGACTCGCTCAATATGAATATCCTTGACGCAGTTCATTGCCGTAGCGCCCCAATATCCTTGCATTGAAACATCGTGAATGTGGAGGTCAAGACAATTCGTTGCACGAATCATGTAGCCGGAAGTACCATTGGAGCTACCCTGCATTTTACCGGCAGCATTGAAACCAACGATATCAGAGATTTCTGTATTATAGCAACCCCAGACATAAATCATCGTATTCTTAAATACTGTGTTGTGCATTTGATTACTGTCTGGATAGAAATTAAATCCACGGATATGAGCGTTATGAGTCTTGCACCAGAGCACGGAGCAATACTTATTCGCGCTGGTAGCCAATTTTACATTACAGCCCACGAATTCATAGTGCGTCGATGGAAGCATATTGTAAGAAATTGTGAATTTACTATTTACAGTCTGCGTAGATGCTGCATGGCCTTCATAGCTTGACAGAGAGGATTTGATTTCCAGGCCACCAGCGTTATTCCAATCGTATGTAATTGGATTAGCCAGCACGCCATCTGTCGTATGCAAGAGTAATTCATATCGTGGCTCTGAATAAAGATAACCGGAGTCATCGCGGACCGCATACGGTTCCTCTTGTAGAAAAATCAGAGCATTTTGTTCCAAGTGGGACTCTTTGCCTTCTGTCCCAATAACAAAGTTATCCTTCGTATATGTTTTCTTAGAATCATCCGTGGGTTCATAGGACCAATAATCTGTTTCGTTGTCACCCCAAAGGTAAAAGCCAAACCAGGTTGCATTACAATCCTGTACATATAACTCGGAACCAGACAGGTCGATGTTTCCATGACACTGGATAGGTTCATTGTTATCTTTCCGTATAATGCCCTCGTGATTTTCCAGCTTTACATAGTAATGCTTACGCTTAGAAATAGGCTCTATACTATAGTTTGACGATTGATAACGGTGTGCCATCATAATAGCGTCGTAATCATCAGTTTTACCATCAAGTTTAGCACCGAACATTCTATAGTTAATAACTTTTTCATCAAGTAAAGCATAAAGTTTCTTATGAACTTCCTTGCCATTATCGTCAAGTACAGGGATTTTTGCCCCTTCGGTATCCGTTTCAAAAATGTAATCCCCATTTTCGTCCAAAACCGGAGTGCCATTGATATCCTTTTTGATTTCATATTCAACTTCATCAGTTTCGCAAAGGTAAATCGCCCAAGGTTTAGAACTAACGTCCGGAACATAGCTACAAATATAGTTAGCACCGCCGCCATCACCAGGCTTATAATAACCTCTAAAACGTATTCTATCGTTTTCCTTCGCTTCAATCTGGTCATTTTCAAGGTCTGCTATTTTATCAAAGGTCAACCCATCACCCTGGGAAATAACTGTGGTCGGCCCGGAAGGTTCCGTGGAAGGATTTTCATTCGGCGGATTAGTGGCCCATTGGTCTGACATTTTCTTTACATAATCAGCATATTCTTTTGCCGTGGATACCTGTGTAGAAAGATTCGTAAGCAAAGAAGAAACGTCCTCTTTGTATTTATGCGTAGCAGACTCGGAAGCCTTTGCATTATCTTCGGAAATCTTCGCATTATACTCGGAAACTTTAGCATTGGCTTCGGAAGTCTTAGCATTATTCTCACTATCTTTGGCCTTGGTTTCCGATAACTTTGCATTATCCTCGGAGGTTTTAGCACCGGTTTCAGAGTTCTTTGCATTTCTCTCGCTTGTAGCACACCGGGTAACACTTTTCTCTACCTCGGAAGCCTGGTCATCAATCGTCGCAGCCTTGGTGTCGATGTCAGTCTGAATATCCTGGATTTTTGTCAAGATCTCTTTGATTGTACTGATATCAACCTTCAATGGCGCAATGTTTTCTTCGTTATACGCCTTCAAATCATTGTATGCCTTCGTAGCTTCTTTGGCCTTATCCGTGGCAATACCGGCCTGTTCTTTGGCAATATCAGCCTGTTCCTTGGCATCAGCAGAAGAAAAAGAATCATCTGTGAGCAACTTATTATAAATCTCTTTTACTTCATCACGAATCGTAGAAAGTTCTTCGACGCTCGTCGCTTTATTTAGGTTTTCTTCAAGAACTCTAAGATTTTCCGCGATAACATCATAAATACCAGTGTTATCCGCAGTAGTGAAGGGGCTTTCCTTAGAAACAACCCCTTCTTTCACAATATTATCGTCTTTATCTCTTTGTTCTAAATATTGGAATCCTGCATTTAAAATAGCAATCAACTCCTTTAATTAACAACAGTATAAAATTTATTCGTATCGGCCAAAACGAAAAACGCTGCCGTACCAGAGCCATCAAGTTTTTCTGTGGACGCTACATCGAAATCAGCCGAATTAACATAGATGGCCCAATTGTGGTAAACATCGTAAGGCCATGTTTTACAAAACATTGGGGCGATATCTAGTGTTATTTCTACTGGTTGACCTGCTACGACAGGGAATTCAACAGAAACAATGTCTATAGATGAAATATAACCATAATCATTATAACTTCTACTATTATGAGCATATGGATCTGTACCTATTCTTAATTGAGAGCATCTTTGTCTATCAAAGAAAGCACCTTTATAAACTTGCCGACCACCGCATTTCACAGTCATCGTATCGCACCCTTCGTCAAACTTTATACCACAATCCGGTCTATAATAGCTATTACCGTTTCCAGCATCTTTCCCCATGCCACATGTGCAATACAATCTTACTTTATTACATGTAACAGGAGGATAAATTGTAAATGTAGTGGTATAGTTTTCTGCCCTACCCCATGAATACTTAGGGCCACCTCCACGTTTCATTGTCCATGCGACGGTATCTTTGATTGCGCTATGTGAATGAGCACCTTCAATTTCTGAATAAGCATGTACTCGGAAACCTTTTTTGCTTATTTCATCAGCATAGCATTTCAGAGAAATATTTGACGTTGAATACTCACTAGAACCTGTCAAGACATTCTGCGGAGTTACAATGACAGACGGAGTAACCGGCCATGGCTTAGTAAACTTGATATAATCGCCATTCTTTGCCACGCCCATAAGCATATGGGAAACATTGGAAAACTCATTACCATTCTGGTCAGCAAAGGTCATGCCTCCTGCACCAAAGGTAACTGTTTCTCTCGAACCGGAAACATGAAGGCCGCTTACATCAAGGAGAACAGAGCCACCTTGTATACCTTGATTTCCCTGTAAGGCAATAGTGTTTGCACTCAATTTATCTGCGGTAATAGCCCCAGCCTTAATCATGCCACCAAAGATAACATCATCATCAAACTTCGTCGTACCGGTGATATGCAGATAATCACCGCTAATCGTAGTCCCCAATGGAGTCATATTAATCTGATTAATAATATTTTTACCATTGAAATCCTTCGTTGCAACTCGCATATTTATATTGTCTTTCATCTGCGATATAGAACTATAACTGCAATTCTCCGGTGACTTCGATAACTCGGTTACAATGCTGCTGATTTTATCTCCTTGGATTTCCAATTGAGAAGTAGCATCTTTGAGTTTGTCTGCAACGTTAATATCAATTTCATTGGATAACTGTTTAATCTGTGATGCGGTCCTGGTTTTTAAATCTGTAACTGTACTTTTGATTTCTCCGTCAGATTTTTCCAATGCCGTGATTGACTCGTTGATTTTCAGAAGGTCTTTTGCAGTATCCTTGGCTTTTTTCAATGATTCTGCAATGCTCTTATCAACCTTATCCAACGAAATGCTTTCATCGTCAATCCACTCGCTTTTAAATGTAGGACTAATCGTGAAACTATACTCATGGGATACATTGCCCTCGCCAATCCGGTCTACATAACAAGCCTTCAACGAATAAACATCCGGCTTGCCTTTGTATTCATAGATAGCATTGATTGAATCAATTGTATCCGCCGTATAAGCACCGGAAATATAAAATCTTACCTTATCTGCACCAGGCGGGAACGATGGAACTTTAATGGCTATTCCTCTTGGCGTATCCTCGAACTTAACATAGGATGGCGCATTAGGCTTCGGATAACTCCATTCACACGTTGCCGGATACGAATGTTTCCCTTGGAAATTCACCGCATATAAATACGCTTTACCGGTACGGTCACTGATGGAAACTTCAACGCTCCTGTCCGTTGTTCTCCCAAGAAGTCCATTGGGATTACCTACTTTTTCATCAGTGCGTAATTCATAGTATTTTACATCGCTATCCAGAATATCGTCCCACATAAACAAGAAGCTATCCGAGAAATCATAATGAAGATTCTGTGGGGAAGCCGGGACCGTTCTTCTAGGCTTTACGGTGCAATTACAATGGGGCGCGGTGGCCTCCGATGAAAGCAGGCCCTCGTCCGACTTAGCCTGGACCATAAATTCATATTCATCGCCAAGATGAACATTAGGAATAAGCATTGTCCCCTGTGATTCCCCTGCGGATTTCCACCCAGACAGATAACCAAGTTGGCTGATAGATACATCAGATGGAACATTCTCCAAGTCACATGCTACCGTACTATTAGTCTTGTAATATACCATTGCGGTATTTACGTCGTATCTCTCCGGCAATTTAAAGGACACCGCAATGTCATAGCCAACACTTGCGTCCGGGCGCGTTCTATACCGTGTAACCGCCGTTAAATCGGTAACATGGCCAGGTCTACGACGCTCCGTGGAAATGGAGTCAGCATCGGCAGGGACATAGTTATACCAGCTTATGCCACCGCCTAAATCGTCATTGTAAAGGTCCGGGTTATACTGCCTGCCGGAGATTGTAAACTTATGGTCCTCGGTTTCCTTGATTTCCGCGATGCGAATAGGCAAATCCTTGAATACATCATGATAAGTTACCGTGACTACATCGCCCGGTTCCAGGTGCATAGCCTGGTAGCCGGTGGTGAAACTAAGCTGCAACGGGCAAGCCAGGTTATAATCTCGGTAGAACCGGGCCAACCGCAGCGCTTGATTCTGTGAAGTCACACCGTTCAACTGTACTTCCTTAGTAACAATCTTTCCGCGTTCCTTCTGATCCGAAAAATCTTCACATAGGCAACACGTCGATTGCCAATTATTCCGTGGATCAATGATTTTCACACTGTATTTATTCGGCGTTTCCGATAATCTCAAAGGAGCCACGGATAAATCGGAGCAATTACTATCGTTAAACCGGTAAGATACTTCCTCTTTTTTCTCGATTTTCAGACTGAATTTACCATGAGCAATTGTAAGATAACCGCAGAAATTAGCAAGGATTTCTTGTAACCAGTTAATAGCAGAATTACTCTGGTCAATAACCATGTTTAATTCATAGCGTTTTGCCTTGACCACTACGTTATCTGAATTATGGAATTCAATGACTTCATCGCAATAATCCGCAGCTTCACGCCAGGAATCATCGTCCAGGTCATCTTCGGTAATCCATTTGCCCATGCCATAGCGCTTACTAAGCATAAAATCACGCAAGCATAAAGCAGGGTTCGTAGAATACTCCGTCTTGCCGGTTCGCATATCATATACTTTTTTACCGCGAATAATCGCAGATACTGTAGGATTACCATTGAGTTCTGCCGACGTATTGAAGTGCATATCCAACCAGGCCAACTGCGGATACCCGCCGACTTCTTCATAGTTATCCGGTGGTTCACAATCATGGAATACATACTTTGTTCCACCTTTTACCGTATCAGCCTTGACCGCCACAGGATTCATATAACAACCTTTGTCTGTTGCGGTAATTGTCTTATAGAACTTACCATCAGAATAACTTGTGATGCCATATTTCTTCTTTAGCATATTCCTGCCAAATTCTACGTTCTTGACATTGCCACCCATGATATTTCCGTTCCAAAGGTCAAGATACTCCGAATACTGACTATCTGATATCTTTTCATCGCAATCAGCAGAAGTACCAATGCTAACCTTTTTCTGATAACTCTTGGTTTCAATCTTTAAGTCACCAGGATATTTCGTTGTAGTTGCCGTAGGGAACGCTTCCCAACCTTCACCTTTACGATTGATATAAGAAATCAAAGAAGAAATATTCATCTGCCATTCATAGAATGAGCCATTTCCACTCGCATCATCTTTATTACAAAGATAGATCTTATCTGTTTTATTATCCGCGGTTAAATAAAGATATTTACTTTTAAGTTCTACCGTCGCATCTTCGTATTTCCGATTTTGGATCGTGAATACTGCGCCTTCCTGTTGTCCCTCTGTTGGGATCAGCAGGTCATTGGCGCATACGCTTTCAATACCATCAATGCCGCCTTCGCACAAAACAACATGTTTATGCAATTGATTTGCTTCGCTATCCGTTTGATGATAGGTCTGATTTCCTGTTATCTTACGATAACCATAGATAACGGGAATAAGGCCATCAGAGGACATTGTTTCCTGTGCCCTATCAAACCGTTGTACGTCCGGAGAACCGCCTCCTACGTCCATATTGGGGCGGTTAATCGCGGTCCATACCGTAGATGCCAAAGCTGCGCCCATGACACCTGCTGCGATGCTTACACCATGAGCAGCCGTGATACCAAACATGGCCGGGTTACAGAAACCAATAGCTGCAAAGCCAAGAGTAAGCAAAACCTTGCCTACGCCTTTACCACCGCTATGATGACCAAACAACTGTAAATCTATTTTAAAATCTTCCGGCACAAATGGCTTCAAAAGATTTTCTTCAAATTTTTCATCAGAGATTATATTCTTTGAATTGAAATCCACGCTCTCACCTCTTTATCTATAAACGCTCTCAAAGGGGATAGCCGGGAATCCACTGTAATGTTTCATATTTCCATATGCTTTGCACCGTTCCACCGTCTTATTGCAGCCTCGGACAACCTCTGCTTGCTTGCCAACGATATCATGGGCGAAACCAACGTTCACAACGATATCTGCCCCGCTGGAACTAGAAATAACCCTGGACTCTCCTTCGACGGTAATTACTCCGTCTTTCCAGTAATCTTCCTTGTAATCCATATCCAAGGTAATCGTGCTTCCCTGGACATTCGTAACCATTACGTTTTCTTTTCCCAGATCCATGCAGCACTCTGCATCGCCAAACTCACTATTGCAGGCCAGACGATAATTCCGGTTCGGACAATTGATTTCCGGGAGCCGGGCATTGATTTTCGCGGACAACACACCATCTGAAAACGTCGGCTCGTCAATGAAGCCAGAGAATACCAACTGCAATGCGTTGGGATTAGACAGGCTTTCCGGATACTGAATTCGGACAATCGTCGCAGAACAACCACGGAAATCAAAGCCGTTCATCACGAATTGCAGCATTTCATGGGAGCAATCAGCCACGGATATATTGACAGAATCATTGATTGTATCCAGGTTCCGGGCAATGTCCCCTCTCTGGAAGGGAACTGCGAGATAAGTTGCACCGGCGAACTCTATGTTTTCATCACAGGCAGCCAACCGGGTAATCCCGGTCCGCAGGTTCAAAATGTATAACTCGATGAAAAATGGGTTCCCACTTTCTTTGGCCTTAGCCATACATACCGGTAAAACTACGCTCATGCGTCATTTCTCCGGAACCCATACTTGAAGCATTGAGTCCACATACCGCGATGGTAAATCGTAGACTTACTCTCGCCCTCTACCGCCGGGACCTCCATGGCCAATAGCTTGCCATATTCCAGGTAAATTCCCAGGTGTATGCAGCCGTTAATCTCAAACACTACAACGTCACCAAAGGAAAGATCCTTGTAATCAACCTCCGTAAAATTCCGCAGAAGGTATTCGTAGAGCCTACGCCAATACTTAGGCTGCGCGTATTCGTCCTCCGTTGGATAGGGCTTACCATCGTCAAAGGACTGGGACCAGCCATGTTCCTTATAAAACAACTGGACCAGGCCAAAGCAATCACATTTATCAAAGTCAGCACCAGCATACTTATGAGTTATGCCAATGTATTTTCCAATATCTTCCATCAGTCAACTACCTCCAATTCCATTTGACATTCATAGCCGATAATGTTTTTCAGTTCTCTTTTATCCTTGATCTCCAATTTATCCGGGAAGATAACTTTTAACGTTTCCCCGTTATACCGGAAGGTCAATGGAACCCTGCAATGGGAATTAAAAAGCCGGATCATTTTATCTCTCTCCGGTTTCAGACCAGACCACTTCCCTGTAATTGTTCGCGTAGGCTTCACCTGCTTTTCCATACGCTCGCTACGTTGGCCCATAGATACTACGTTGGTATGCCAATCAACTATCTGGTCAGTGTCACCGTATGGACCAGGTAATACATCTGTTTCCTGGGCCGTGGGATAATTAGTAAGCTGGTGGTCAACTTCCAGGGCCACACCACAGGAATACGCTTTGATTATCCCGTTCTCTCGTTTGCACTTCGGATTTATAGCCTGGGCGAAATAGCAAACCTCTGTAATCCCATCGTAGGTAAAATAAAAAGGCTCCTGCAAGCCTTTATGGTCATTATAGAATTTTACCAGGGCTGCCAGGTCAAGTCCGCTTATCTCAAATGAATACGTTTTCTTGGCTCTCACCCTGCGTCTATAGTATTGCTTCGTGTAATCTTCAAAACTCATAGCCTTGGAGTTCCATTCATAGGTGATACTCACATCACCATATGGCGTAAACCTAAATTCCTCCATGGACATACCTCCGTTTCTTCAATGTTATACAATGGATATTCTTTGCCCCCTACCCCATAGCTTCCTCACAATTTCCTAGAAAAGAAACCATGTATACTATGGAAACATGGCAAAGAAAAGAAATCAGAGCATAGGGACTTGCACCCTACACCCATAATAAAAAAAAGCAGGGTTTTCACAACCCTACTTTGGAAAAAAATTTTATATTATGCAGGACTTCTTGATAAATTTGTTGAATACCCCATTGAAATTGAATTAAGGAGGGAGAAACAACATGAGTTTAAAAAACACTTTAGCTACCATGGTTTCCATAGCAGCAATCTTCGCACTCGTAGGCTGTGGCGGTCCTAAGACAGTGCAGAATCAGCAAGTTACCTTATCTTTAACCTACGGAGATAGGGCAGGAGTATACACTGGGGAGGTCAATGAACAAAACATTCCCAATGGCAAGGGGAAATTTGAAACCAAGAACTCCGCTGGTCAGACCTGGGTATATGAAGGCACATTTAAGGACGGTCATTTTGATGGCCAAGGTAAGACAACATGGCAAGGAATCAACCAGTCAGAAGAAGGCACATACTCCAATGACCGTTTAAACGGTCAGGGAAAAAGGACCTTTAGCGTAAATGGAAAACCGGAAACATACGAAGGTAACTTTGTATCTGGTATACCTATGAAGGCCGAAACCGTTGGCCTTAATACCGACGTTTCTTACGCCGATTGGACCTATAAAGTTACCGCCGTAAAAACACAGAAATCTGCGGGTAACAAACAGGCATCGGGCCAATTCCTTATTTTAACAATGGATACCCAGAACAATGGCCAACAAACCCGTCAGCCCGGCTCTGGTAATTTCTATGTACTTGCCGATACCAGCAATGGTAGGATTTACAAGATGGATAACGATGCTCCTGCGCAAATCCGCATAACGACCAAGAATTTTAACAATCCTTGGTATCTGTCAGATGTTAATCCTGGGAATAAAGCAAATGGAATCCTTATTGTTTTTGATATTCCAGATGATGTTAACGTCAACAATCTTGTCCTCATTCCAAATCAAAGTCAAACCAAGGGTGATGTAACTCCTATAAAATTACAAATGTAAACGCAAAAAAGCCCCATCACTTAGATGGGTTTTTTGTTTTAGTCTTTGAATTAACCTTTGATAGATGACAGAACTTCTTCGGCGGACAGATTGTTAGTAACCATGTATTCCATGAGTTCCTTATAATCCTCCTTAGCCTTAGCAGATTTCAGTTCACCTAGTTTACCTTTGAGAGCCTTGATTTCATTCTGCTTCTTCTCGATCTTTGCTTCGAGAGCACTGATTTTTTCTTCGTAATTCACTTTTCTTGCCATTGTAAAATCCTCCTAAAAATAATATATCATATATATTACATTATTCGTTAGTAATTTGCAAGCAACACATGACTAAGTTACCAGGTAATATACTTGTATATTTACTGTTTTTCTTTATTGTCTGGCAAAGAAAATTGCTCTCCGCACCGCATACACTTATAGCCAGACTTCCAAACTTTTAATTTCTCACACGCCTCCCTGTATCCATCTTTGTGTAATGCGTGATAGGAGAACCCCAAAATCATAAAAACTGCACCTACGCCAAACGCGGTCAATCCATCTTTTGTAGATAGCGAAAGCAATAAAAACATAGTTCCCAATATATAAAAAGATACATATTTTGTTTTATATGATTTATATGTAGGCTTCTTTTCTAATATCCTCAATGCTTTGATATCTTCCGATTTACATTTAGGACATTGATAGTCTGGATTTCCTTGATTAATTATATTGATATTTGCTCCATCGTAATTATTGGTTACATATGTATTATAGTTATTAATTGCCTTCTCGGTTATAAAAGCAGTTCCACAATGCTTACAAATTCCAGCCTCCTTAGTATCATCTACTTCTATCGCAGCCCCACATTGAGTGCATCTAGCCGGTATGAACCCCATGTATATCCCTCCATTCCTAGAACCCCAATATCCTTTTGCTATTTTCTACCTTTCTCTTTTGATTTCCTCCCCACAAACAAAAAAATGACCTCCAAGGATTTCTCCCCAGAGGTCAAACCTATTACCGGAATCCCATCCGCTGATTCCTTCCCAGAATAGCATTGAGAGCCCGTGGATTCTCTGCCAGTGCTTTCATCACCTGCTCCGAAGATGCCTGCGTATTGAGCACCACCAGGCCACCACCGTTCCCGTCTTTGCCCATGTTCCGCAACAAGTCAGTTTGCTGCGCCATGAGGCTTTCCATCTTTGCATTGGGATTATCGCGGTTAAGGACCGCCGCTTTCCTCGTTACATTGGCGGAAATATGGGGAACATACGGAGTGGGGGCAATAGCACCGCCATCAGCGTATTTACCATAGTTCATCTTGTCAAGTGTATCCTTGCCGATGCGCTTAGTAGCTTCGGCGGTCATCACATATTCGCCATTGGACAAATATACGAATCGATCTTTGTTACCGATGTAAGCCAGGATACTATCACTGGTTCCCGTTCCGGCCCCGGTGATTGCTCCTGCGGTTTGACCACCGGACGCATAGCCAGGAATCGTGCCTCCCGTGGCCCTTCCTGGGATATCGCCGCCATCAGCGAACTTCATACCAGCGCGGACCAACAAAGCCCTTAGCTGGATTTTCAAGAGTTGTTGCAATGCAAATTTACCAATGTCAGCCCAAAGTTCCTTGAAGGAATCTTTGAAGGATTTACCCTCGGCCAACACATTGGTAAACATGTTGGTCATGCCATTGAGAATCATGTTATTGAACTCTAATTCTACTTTGTTTATTTCCTTCTCTTTATCCTGGAGGGCCTTTGTGGTTTCATTGACTTCTTTCCGGGTATCCTGCTCGGCCTGGGTTCCCACGTTAGCCAGGGAATTCCACTCTTGACTAAGGCGTTTGACTTCGGCCTCCTGCTTGGCTATATCGTCGTTTAACGTTGCTCCTTTGCCATTACTACGGAGGTCAGCAAGTTTCGCAGAAGCCTTCTCGTATTCCTCTAGCTTTTGCTCACGAAGAATATCTCCTTCCTCCTTGGCTTCTAGGGCCGCAGCCTTCTTACGTTCTAGCTGGTCACGCAGGATATCCCTCTGGGCTTCCAAGACATCCTGTTTCCCCTTGGGGTTTCCATCGCCATACGGGTGGGCCAATTCATAGTCAGTATCCATTTTATCAATGAGATACTTATCCATGTCATCCTGGTTCATAAAGCCCGCAGCCTTTTCCCATGCCTGGCGTTGGTCCTCAATGGCCTTCGTGGTTTTTACCACCTTCTGCCGGATCTTTTCTTCGGCCTCTACCTGCTTCTTAAAGGAACCATCAGCATCATTGGTAAGCTCGGCCAATGCTTTACGCTCTGCCGGGACAAGTTCTTCCCAAGTTTTTCCCTTTTTAGCAAGGGCCACACCGATTTCCTTATGAGAATCCAAGTACGCCTTGATATTCGCCTGCGTAGAACTAAGGGCATTTTCCAGTTCACCCTGGGACCACTTCAACATATTCAGCTTCATATCGGCCACCGCTAAGTTTACTCTGTCCTCCGCAGACTTTCCACCGTTAAGAAAATCTATCGACTTAGCTTTCCAGGTTTTTGTATCCGCGTTCTCATAAGCCATCTGCTCTTTATAAAGAATTTCCTGATATCTATCCGGCTGGAAATCATTGATACTCTTTGGGGCCTTCTTCCGGCCACCGATACTTTGCGTATACGGTTTCCCTGCCAAGGTATTTACCGAGATTACACCTTCAATACCAGTGTCAGCAAAAGCGGTTTGCCAGTTCGTAGTATAATAAGCGGATACGCCTTGGTTGCCACCGGCAGCATAGTAACCTTCACCGTTGGGGCCAATCATGATTACATGGCCTGCCTTGCCTCCGTTGCCATTCGTGTTCGTCAATGCGATATCGCCGGGACGGACGGTGTACTGACCGGAGGTAATCTCCGAATAAGGATGGAAAGCATAGCTGGCTGCCTGGCTCCAATTCGTCGCTACCGGTGAAAGATTATCAACGGTCTGCTGATCTACCCCGGCATTGACAAGCGCCTTCTGGATAAACGTTGTACATACCTTTCTGCCAATATCGCGCCAATCGCCGCCACCATAGGGCTGACCTAATTCTTCCTTGGCTCCGGCGAGAACCTGGTCATTGAAAGAGGTGTAACCGCCAAAGTTATTATTATCGAAAGACCAGGAATTTAATTGTGCTTGTCTAAGGGCCATGATCTTGTCCCCATAACCAGAGCTCATGTCCCCGAAATACGCATTTAAAGCAGCCTTTAAGTCAACATGGCCATCGCTGGTCTTGGTATAGTCCGCCTTTTCAGCAAGGAGTTTTACTGCGGTCATAGCATTGTTAAGCGGATTAGAGATATCTCCTGTACCAAAGCGGTCAGCGTCGGCCTGTTGCACCTGGAACATACCAAAGTGTCCAGAGTGCATATAATCTTCCAGTAGGCTTCCATCGCCATTGTACTGCTTAATCGTAGTATCACCACCGGACTCATGGGCAGCTATGGCACGAAGCAAAGGTTCATCAAACCCGTATTGCTTTGCGGTTTCGGAATTTGCTGCGGCCCGGATAGCCATGGACAGATCATCGGTCAGCTTTTCATCAGCCTTCGGTTTTTGATGGCTAGTACGCGGGTGAGGCGTTCTTTCGTTGCCATACTTATTATTATCCGGAAGGGAATTCTGATGATTTTCCTCGGCCTTTTCCCTGCCCTCTATCAGAGCAGCCCTTGTAGCGGCTTCGGAAGCAAGATTTTCCTCTTTCTGCTCTTTTTCTTCCAGGCTTCCCAGATTACCTTGTTCAGTTTTCAGATAATCTTCTATAGGGCCAACGTTGCCAATCTTCCCGGCTTCTTCCACGGCCTTATCCATATCCCCTTGAGCTTTGGCTATTAATTCATCGGCTTTTGCAATTACTGCATCAGTACCGCCATTCCATTTCACTTCCAAGTCATTAAACCAGCCCATGATTCCGCCTAGTTTTCCATAGTTCTCTGCTGCGTCTTTCATCTTTTGAGCACTTTCCAAAGTAGCCTTTGCAGCATCGTATTTGCCCTGGTTCATCACACGGGCCAACCAGTTCCAACCTTCGCCGTTTCTCTTAACCTGCTTTAGTTCTTCCTGTAATGCCTCTATTCTGTGCCTCGTACTCTCAATTTGCGCCTTAGTAGCCTTAGCGTTCTCCTGTGCCGTGTTTGCTATATTTTTTTGCTCCTGGATACTTTTGCTTTTCTCTGTACCCATGTAATCCTTGATGGCCGTTAACTTAAACCCGTTGTCATCAAGGAATTGGCCAGCGTCAGTATGTAGGATTTCAGCGACGGTTTCTTCCATGTCCTTCAACTGCTCCTGCTTCGCCTTGTATTCCTCGCTGCCTTCGCTGACCGTAGCAAGACTCTCTTTGACCTTGTTATACGCTTCGGCCACCTGCAATACTGCGGTTTCCCGGCGCTCTGCCTGGTCATACTCCTGCTCTGCCGTGTCGATTTTCTCCTTGATAGCATCGGCAGCATCATGGGCAGCATTGGCTTCCTCGCCTTCTGCCATAGCGGTCATAAGGAGGTCTGCACCCATGGTAGCAGCGATTGTAGCAATGATGGTCATAGGACCACCAAGGGCCGATATTGCCGTGGTCAAGGTACGAGAAGTAACCGTGGCCACACGCTCTGCCGCTGCAAACGCAGAAGTAGCCAAAGCACCCGCACGAAGGACAATGTTCTTCCGGCCTACTGCTGCCGTTCCTGCGGTTTCTGCAACGGCCTCCCCGGTGGCAGCGCTGGCGTTTGCAGCTTTGCTTGCGGTATTAGCTGCGGTAGCTGCGGTATTTGCCGTAGTAGCTGCGGACTCTGCATGTTTAGCAGCCGTTGACGCACCAGTGCTTGCTGCATTGGCCGTTTCCGAAGCCGTATTTGTAGCCTTGGAAGCCGTGTTCGCCCCGGTCTGTGCCGTGTTAGATGCCTCGGCTGCTCCGTTGGTCCGTTGTGCCGCACTGTTTTGCTGCAACGCTATGGTTTCTTCCCGGATTTTCTGCGTATGTTCATTTCGTTCTTCGATGTCAGCACCGCTTCCCATGGTGCTCCTGCCGGTTCCCAGGGCCGCAGCACGTTCCGCACCTTTGGCTCGGCCTTCCTCCTTAGAGTCAGCGTACATATTACCGAAGAAACCTTCTGCCCGGTCACCTTTGCGATAATCCTCACTCATTCCCCAGGTAGTTCTTGCGGCTTCCTGCGCGGATACAATCTTGCCTAATGCTGCGGATGCAACCTTGATTGCTCCCAAGCCTGCTACAACGTATCCTAGATACTTAGCCAATACAAGGACATTCGTCTGGCCTTTCCCGGCTTCCTCGGTCATTTTACGGAGCCCTGTGGTTATATCCCGGATCTGCGTTGCCAGCCACTTTAAGCTATCGAAGCCTCCCTGCTGACCAAGCGTAGCCACGAAATTCACGGCTTCTGCTTTGGCCTGTTCAAATTTACGCTTGATGGTATCCATTTGTACGGCCACCTGCGCATCAGCAAACCCTTTGGTTTGACCATCGTTAAGAACACCCTGCATACGCAGAATTTCTTTGTAGTTTTTGAGGATTGCTGCAATTTTCGAGTATTGGTACTTGCCCCCAGCGAGAGTTGAAAGGAACTTCGTAGTATCCTTGCTTGTACTGCTCACGGCCAAGGATACATCGAGAATCTGCTTTTCCAGGGAACGCACATGCTCTACGCCATCGGTTCCCAATTCTCTCGTTTTAATGCCCCAGAGTTTCAGCGCCTTATCAGCCTTGCCGGAACCCATGGTTACAAACAAGGACTTTAATGCCTGTCCAATCTCATTACCGCTGCGGGCCGTAGTACGAACACCGGTTTCCACGAGCGATGTAAAGAAGGAGAAGGACACGCCAGCCTGGGCTGCCGACGCACCAGCGACCTGGATTGCCTGGGAAATATCCTGGCCGGACGCAGCGCCGCTATGAGCAGCCCTGGTCCAGATATCAATGATTTCCGAAGAACGGGTAAGCAGATCATTGGTATTTTCCGTCTGTAAATTCCACTGTGACATGGCCGCTTCCAGACCTTTCGTTGCTTCTTCCATGGAGAACGCATCGGCAACGGCCATCTTTGCTGCTTGGTCCGTGAAAAGTTTTGTATTGACCACACCATTTTCACCCTGTCCATACATACGACCAATGGAACGAGCAGCCTCTAATACCTCATCGGTGCTCTGACCATACTTACCAGCAATGCTGATGAAATCCGTCATAGCCTTGTTCATCTTCTCTGTTTCTTCGGCAAAACCTACGGCATCGGAGGCTTTCATATTCGGATTAGCTTCGATGGACGGGATAACCTGCCGGATAGCAGCCATGCGATAATCAATGTTGGTCATTTCGTTTTCCGCCAACGTAGGAACACCGGCAGCAACGCCAATGGCTGCACCCGTGGTAATCCACTGTAAATGCGACATTGCTTTACGAGCAAATTCAGATTGAGTACGAGAAGCTCCCTGGATGCTCCGCTGATATCTATCGTATTCCCTTTCGGTCTGTTGGAGTGCGCGACGAGTTTCTGCGAAAGCCTGTAGATTCTCCTGCGTAGGAGCTTTGCGATACGTCGCGTACAGAGATTCACACCGGGACTGTAACCGGCGAAGTTCCTGCTCATACGAGCGTACTTCTGTGGTCTGGTTACCAAGATTCTTGCCAAGGGCCGAAGCGTCCCTGGCCGCCGTAGATGCTGCATTGAAAGACTTTGCGTCACTAAAGCCAATCACCGGATTGACCGGAGCCACTTCCAACGCTCTCTTACCGCCAAGAACGCGTAACTGTTCCCGGTACTCTCTGGTTACCCGCTGCGCTGCCTGCAATTCTTCGTCTGTAAGCTGCCTGCCGCGGGAAATCGCAACATTCCATTTTTCCGCATCGGCTTTTACCTTGTCCCAAACCTGGCGAAGTTCCTTGCTGCCACCATAGTTCCCGGCCAGGGCATCGTTTCTCGCATTGATGACGCTACGGTTATTAGCGACGTTTCCACGCACCGTATCATTGATTTTCTTGCGGTTCGCCTTCTCCGTTGCCTCGGCAATGGCTTGCTCTTGTTCCAGGATTTTCTTCTGGTTCGCAATTTCAGCCCTCTGCTTTGCAAGGATACCTTCGTGAATCTTAGCAATGTTCTCCTTGACCTCGCGCAACTGGTTACTCTCGCGGACCTCTTTAGCATAGTTTACCCATCCGCCCTTTTTAGCATAAGGATTTTCCACGGCTTCCAGGCCATAGTTTTCCAGCGTCTTATTGGCACTGTTAATCATAGAGCGATATTTGTTAAACGTGCTCTGGGCCAGGGCCTTATGACGCTGCATGGACCGGTCATAGGCTTTCAGTGCGCTTTCCTGTGATTTAATCGCTGCGGTTACTTCGTCAAACTGTGCTTTAGCCTTGGCTCCCAGGATATTATTAAGATCCAGACTCTTAATACGCTGCATTTCATCTTGGACCATCTTAATCTGGGAAAGAACCATGTCCAGGCTCTTGGTTTGCTTGGAGTCAGCAAAACGAATGATACCGCCACGCATAAGATGCTCTTTTTCTGCATTTAACTCTCGGAGAATCTTCCGAAGTGAAACCATGTTATTCGTGAGGTCAGTGAAACCTTCATCTACGCCTTTGCCTTTCAGATCCAGCTTGCCTATTTCATCGCCAACACTTTTTACCGCCTTGGCAAATCTATTTGCTCCACCAGTAGCCGCATCGAAGCCATCTTTGCCCCCGAACTTGGTTACTTCATGGTTGAGTTCCTTGAACGTGCTCTCGAAAGCCTTTGTGTCATTCCGGATGCTCTCTAAGCGCCGTTTGAAGTAATCAACGTCAAGTTCGACTGTATATTTCAATGTTCTATCGTTATCAGCCAACTTTTATCACTCTCCTTATATTCTTGTCCACGAGGTTCGCCCATATAGCCCTTCTACGCTATCACCTATATAAACTATTGCGTCCACCTCTAAAATCGCTCTACGGGCCTCCTACGGCTTCTGTGAGCATTTCCGGGTAAAAACCTTGCATTGCTAAAAATACAGTGCTATAATACTCAATGTTGTCACACTTAATTTCATATTGCGACCATGAATCATTTCACGCTAACATAAGCGGATTAAAAACTCCTACTTATGAACCCGGCATATAAAAAATGCGGGGGGTATTTCAAATTGCTGACTGTGGCCTTGTACCCTTGCGCTCAACCGAAAAACCGCAACGCGGTAAAGGACATAGGAAGCACAAATATTTTTTATTCTCTTGGAGGGATTCTCATGGAAAACATGAATAACGTCGCAATTGTAAATGAAATTAAGGGTAAACTTATCGGAGCCGAGCAAATTCTTTTTTTGCTCAACCAAAACGGCACCAATGATGACTACGAGGACGTTATTGAAATTGTCCGTAATACTCTCTCAGATGCCATGGAGCTTACTGATAAAATACTGTGACGAACTAAAGGTACGATGGTTAACATCGTGCCTTTTTTATTCGCCAAGTAATGCCCGGATAGCATCGTCACCTTCCAAAACTTCTCCGGAAGAATCACCGTTTAATTCCGCTTGTTCTTTTTCTGCATTTTCGCTAAGGCCAAGCAATAAATCTTCCATCTGGTTAATCCTTAAATTCTCGATATCCTCCATTGTGAGGCTTGTGTTTTTAACTAAGGACGCAAAAAGATTACGCCAATGAGTTTCTTCGCCCTTCTTTATTTCTGTTTTTTTTTAAAGGTGGATAAACCAAGAAGCAATTCCACAATCTGCGCTGCCGTTTCTAGGTCCAACCATTCGTTAATCTGTTCCTTTGTTTCCCGGTAATCCAATGCTAACTCTACGATTTCCATCACATCATCAGCAAAGCCATTATCGAAGTTTATCCTCCCATCCGGCAGGGTTTCTACTTCGCCATCTTCGCCAATAACCGGGGCCATAGCATAGAGGGCAAAAGAGCCCGGATCATACTTCGTCGTAAAATCGGTTACCGTTTGAATATCTTTGAATCTCGCGCTGAATACCTTGTGCTTTTTTCCGTATCTATCACGGACAGTCCGATAAACAGATACACTATTTTCTTCCTGTTCCATACAATCAACTCCTATAAATGAAAAAAGACACCTCACAGGTGTCTAAAATATGTTATACTTATTAAGTTGCCACAACCTTCCATCAAGGGTTAATCCGGCGAGGAAGGAGGGAACGATATGTTTACTCACGAATTTTGGCTTTCGGTGTTAGCAAGTGCTATCGGCGGCATAATTGTCGAAGTTGCCTTGCGTTGGTTAGGTATGTAGCCGATACCATGTGTGGTAATTAGCCAGACACCAATCAAAAAAGGCCCCCATGCTAGTCCATCACCACTAGCGGGGCCTTTTTCTTTTGGGTAACATATGTATACCCACGAATTTTTAGCTACGTTTAATATATCACTTCGCGCCGTAAAAGTCAATAATTTCATAATTTAACAATGGTATAATTGTATAACTGTGTACCATTACGCCATTACACTGCTATACAATTACACCATTACAATGGTGCAATATAAGAAAAACGGGCCTGGCTACGAAAGCCAAGCCCCATTCCTTAGTCAGCCACCTTGGAAACCGTGATAACTGCAAAGTCATCGTGACCATCACCAGGATCAAGGATATTGACCGTAAGCTGCGGCGTAGATGCCTTATCACGAGCCGTTTCAATATCGAATTTACCATCGCAACGCACACGACGAGCATAGATATCAACCTGGTACTTAGTACCGTCGCTGGATTCCGTCTGGAACATCCAGTTGAACGTAGCGACTTCCGGCATTGCGTTTTTCAGCATGGAAGCCTGCACTGCGGAAGCATCGTCAGCCTTGTACCATACTGCATATTCGCCTGCTTCTGCACCTTCGGCAAAAGTTACTTTACCGTCAGCACTTACAGTTACCTTGTCAGACTTTGCACCGTCCGGACCAAGAATTGCGATGACTTCAACACCGGACAGAGTTTCGCCTTTCATAAGTTCCGTAGATTCCGTGGTCAGCAAAACACGATTCGTGCGCTTATTTCCGGAAGCCTGCAAATTAACGCCCTGGGCTACCGTAAGCTGCGAGAGGGAAAATTCCGCATTGGTAATCTCAATGTTACCTTCCTTCTTGCTGATGAAAGTGTAAAGCGGGAACAGAGAATCACCACCGTACTGGTCCTCGGTAGTCGCATTGACGTTCAGCTTCATGCTCTGGCTCGTAGTCAGTTCCAGGAGTTTACCGGAAACAGTGTTCAGAACACCTTTGCCGATACCATGGAGTAACAAGCCTTTACCTAAAATGTTGTTCAGATTAGCCATGTTATACATCACATTCCTTTCTTAGTTGAATACCAATGGCATAAATTCCAATCGGTATTTAAATATATCTTTGATTCCAGAGGTTTTCTGTCCTTCGGAGCAAACTCGCTCGTCAAAATACTCGTGCATAAGGTAGACAATTCTCTCTCGTATGTTACCGACTTCTGACCGGTTTTTCGTATAAATATCAATTCTTAGAATTCCCTTATTCATATAAGCATTTTTCGTGGTGCTTGCATCGACAAAATAAAACGCAATGAAATTCAAATCCTTTGGTTCATATTCGTCTACTTCTTGGTCCCTTCTGCGGAACTTCAAAGAAAAATTCTTGTCTTTCGCCGGACAAAATGAAGCATCATTTTCCGGCCTTTTTATTTTGAGGTATCTTTGTAAATCCTCGTCGCTGGTGAGCACATTAGCCAGCTTTTCTGTGTATTGAAAAGTGTTCACTTTGGTTCACCTCGCATAATATATCTGTCAGCCATAGCCCCCAGCGCATTGAAAATATCATCTTCCATTACGGCTATCCTTGCCGATTTACCAGAAGAAGCGGTGACATTTTCCTTGACAATATGCTGACCTTCAATGGGACGTACTTTGGCCCATGGTTTACCACCGCCAGCCGTTTGCCATTCCAGGTTTAAACCATGAGGCATAGCTGCGGAAGAACCTTGATGCCAATTTCCATCTAAGTCCTGATAAGGGCCACGGGTGCGGATTTCTGTGCCGCTTTCATCGTTACCAGGTGGCTTTCCACGCTCTTTATTCCACAACTCACTACGTTTATAAGCCGGTAAATCCGGGTTTTCTTTTGCATTATCCATTTTTGAGCCGGAGCCGTGTTCCAAAATCCACATCTTTTGGCCGCTCGCGACGTATTCACCACGCACAACATCGTAATCATCTTTGACTATATGAAAGTCAATCTCGGCGTTGCCCTCTGGCCTTTTATGCTTTGACCAGTCAGACCGGATATCATCCATGATCCCCCTCGCCGTTTTCTGCATCACATTCGCCAGTTCACTCATTAGCGGTTATCCTCGGATACCTGGACTTCAAAAAGATTTACATACTTGGCCGTATCTACGTTTACCACGTTATAGTTTCTCCCGTTCAATCTGATTCGATATAGGAGGTCAATATCAATGTTCGGCTGCATGATGATCTTTTTTACCGTCGTTTGCAGGATACCAGCGTCATACTGCTTCATCGCTGCGGATATATCAGAGAAATTTACCGGGACATTCTCGGCAATAGTCACTGGTCTCTGTTCAATCAGTTCATAGTCCTCATAAATGTCCTCAAACTTGATTACCTCGATATATCCGTTGATCCGTCGCCCTTGCATCTGCACTGCATCGGCGGACCGTTGCTTTGCAATGATAAGGAACTTCTCGCCGGACACCTCGCGGGTAATTAGCTCGCCATCGGTAATCTCTGTGTCTGTATTGGTTACTATAACCTTGCCATCAGCAATAGTCTTTGGAGCCATAGACTTACCACGGCGAAGCACCAAGGCTTTCTCGGTTTTATCACGGAACGTAAGCGGTTCCAGGCGGTCCGCATAGAACTGTAAGACATTCACTGCACCTGCACCCCGTCCAGAATCCGCTTTACTTCCTCGGTCATAACACCGTCATTACCAAGCGTAACCTTGATATCATAGTCATCACGGGACTTCCACCGCAAAATACCGCCCATCTGCTTGATATTGCAGGCGAGAATCCCGCAGGCACGTTTTACGTCCTCCGGAACCTCCGGATATCCGCTGGTATACTTCACCGTGATAAACTTAGGCGTGCTCCGGAACATCAAGGACCGGGGCATGTAGAAGGAGAAATACTGCGACGTATCGCCATCGAACTCTAAGCACTCCGGTTCCAACTCCAAAGAATCAGTACCAAAAGGGCTGCGGGTTTTCGCAGATACCTTATCTATGGATATCCTGGGATAATGAATCAGCTTCCCACGGGTTTCCTCGGTAGTCCTGCGATAAGTCAAGTCAACTCGTTCTGTATATTCCACCGGACCAAAAGAGCAGCCTTTATATGCGTCAATGAGGACACTTGCTGCCTCGATGTGATCCATGGTCACACCAACGGTCAAACCGCAATACTTCGTGAGTTCATCTTCGGTAATGTATGTCACTTGATATACCCCTCCTTGCGCAGATGCTCCGCAAATTCCGTAGACACATTAACTTTCCCATCTTTAATGGGGATTTCCACAGAATTTGCCAGGAAAGACCTGCATTTCTTATATGCCTCTGCTACCTCATACCCGGTAACTTCGGCCTCTGTTTTCTTCTTAGCTGCCATGCTCTCACCCCCCATCAATCTCATGCCCTAATTAAGCCCTTCAAGGGTAGGGTATTTTGGTAAGGGCGTGGGATTACTCCTCACGCGCCCTCCCTTGAAAGGCATGGATTAAGCCGTGGGATTAACGGTCTTAGTCAGAATGAAGTGTGCGCCGGTCTGTGCTCCGTGTACGATGTAGTTGGAGAAATCCAGTACAAACTTGTCCGTCAGCAGACGGTCATTTGCCAGCGGGGTTTCCGGATTAGCAATCTCGTAAACCTGCGGGCCATCATTGAACAACCAGATACGGTCAATCATTTCCGTATTGAGTGCGACAATCTTATGCGTTACTGCGCCGGTCTTTTCATCGACTTCCGGTTTAATAAACGGAGTGAGGACAATCGGCAGAACACCCATCGGAGTGTAGAAGCCAGTCACCTTTACGCCAGGCAGGATTTCAGCCTCGATTTCACGATGGTAAATCTGGCGTTTCTGTTCCTCTTTTACCAGCACATCGTAGGTGGCATGGTTCATCGCAATGACATTCGGCTGGCCTTTGTAATCAAGACGGGCCATGAGATTGGCGATCTTGGTATTCAGAGCATCGGAAATCGTAGTATTATCGGCAATCGGAGTTACATCGGTAATCTGGGAAAGCACACCGCAATACTCGAAGGAGTCCGTTGCATCCAGAGCCGTCTTGCCGTTCCAGAAGTCATTGGAAGTCTTACGAGCGAAATCAACAAACATGTCATTGTAATCTTTCGTAGTCAGATCCTCGAAAGTACCGTAGTTCTTCTCCATCTGGCGGGTGAAGAAGTCATAGCGGATACCAGTAGCATATGCACGCGCAAAAGCCTGCTTCCAGTTATCACGCTTATAATCGTTGTCCAGAGCCTTCGGACGGTAGGACGGATTTTCCTTCGTGCCAAAGCCCGCGCGGGGATCAATGGCTACCGTGTTTTCCGGAATTGCCATCTGCTCATTCCAGGTGTGGGGGTAACCTTTTGCCCGGACAGAGTTCACTTTCAGACCAATGGCGAAGTCACGTTTCAGATAATCATGGAGCACAGAATCATAGTCACCAACAACGAGCATATGATCTTCGTTGTATACGGTCACCGGGTTACCTGCGGACTTAATCAGCGTACCGTCCATACCGGTAGCCATAGCCGCTGCGAATTTTTCTCTAGCCATGTTTCACATCACATTCCTTTCTAAAAAAGAGCCAATCCCGAAGGATTAGCCCTGCATACGAAGTTTCGTAATCTCTTTAATTTTGTCCATGGGACTCATTGCAGATGCCTTGATTTCGGCCATCTTAGCTTCCCGGTCATCATCGCCCACCAGCGGATTGCCTGCTACATGCTGACCAGCCTTCGGAGTGGGGATTTCCTCTTTGGAACCTTTCATCGGTTCCGGCTCTTTGCCTTCCTCGCCATCTTCCGGTTCGCCCTCGCCCTTTTCCTCGGCTGCTGCCTTGATTGCGTCAACGTCGTTCTTGGCCTGCTCTGCGGCAGCCTTGACTTTATCAATAGATGCCTTGATATCGTCCAGATCCTCTTTGGATACCTGTGCTTCCAGAGAAGCCTTGATTTCGCCCTGGGTTTCCTCGATGCTCTTAATGCGCTGCTCCATGGATTCAGCCACAGAAGCCGCAATCTCTTTTACCAGTGCGTCCTTTTCCTCTTTCGTCATTTCCACATCACTCCTATTTGCTTTTGCTGCTGCCAGTTTTTCAATGAACGTGTCACTGAAAGCTGCACAGTTCTGCCAAAGGATTGCACAACCACAACCCTCGAATTTGTCCATATAAATAACTTCCTCGTCCTCATGGGTGGCCGTTGCATACCATTCCAAGGAGAAACCCAGGGAACCAGCGCCATTGAGGATCATGTACGCTTCATCCGGATATTTCTCTTTCCACACAACGATTTCAGCCATGAGGTTTTCGCCTTCTGCATGAACTTCTCGGATATAACCGATGTTCACATTGCCGTGGTCCGTGAATAAATCCTCCGTATCCTCGTACCAACTCGGATATACGCAATTCAGCGGCATCCCTACAAAGGACTGTGCGCAGGCGTCCACAGACTCCTGCGTAAATGCTACGAGCTTACCACCGGCCCCACACGGCGAACCAGACGATGCCTTGCCAATCGTAGCAATGCAGCCGGTAATTACCATTTTGTGTGCTTCCGTGGACATCACAACATTAGAGAGCGATGCTTCAATCTTTGTCTTTTTCGTTGCTATCACCCCCTTCTGTATTAGTAGTATCCTTTATATTTCCGTTCCCATTGAATCCACCAGCAATACCAAGGTCAACATTGATATTCGCCGTTTTCTCCGGGTAGGTCATATTGGCATAATCAGAGGTGCTTTCCTCGTAGCCCATGATTCTGCGGACTTCGTTTTCCGTAAGCACTCCCTTGTAGTATTCATCCACCACACGCTTGGATTTTACGGATTTCTGCATTTCAGAATCCTCGAAGATATATCGGAATTTCAGTACACCGCCAAGGCCCATGTTGGCAATCACATAGTTGTTATACAGGTCCTCCATCATCGCTGCATAGGGCTTAATGAGTTCCTGTGTCATAGCGTTTTCCTGGTCCTCACCGGTGCTCCTGTCATTTGCAATGACCAGACCAAGTTTTTCCGGTGGGATGCCAAAGGCCACACCGACAATCTGCGTCAACTTTTCAAGCCACTGCAAATACAGGCCATCACTGTTGATTGCCTTGATCTGCTTGGTTTCCACAGACTTGGAACCGGCCACAACCGGGATACGTCCAGTGCCTTCGATATCGTTCTTCATGTATTCGATGAATTTCTCTCGTTGTTCGGAGTTGATTCCTTCACCCAGGGAAATCAAGAACTCTGCCGTAGCGTTGGTGGCCTTCTCGTTGGCCTGCTCAATGGAGTCCAGGTAAAATCTCACATACTGGTAAGCCATCATAATCGGAGATAAGCCATAGGGCTGATATGTGAAGTAGGACCGCTGCATATAAGCAATGTCCTTGGCCGTGAAATACTTCATGCCATCTTCCTGCTGCTGCATATACCGTACTGCGTTATCGTCCGTGTAATCGTATGGAACCACCATCTGAATCGTCGAACCATCCACCGGATAAAGGTATACAGGGTGCTTCGTGGACCGCGCCTTGGCCACCTCTGCGCACATAGCGTCAAGCACCATGGCATCATCCAAAAGCCGCTTCGTGAACGAACTACGGCTATCCACAAGATTAGGATGCTCAATGCAATTCTGTACCGCTGCAATCTCCCGGATTTTCTTTCCCCGGCCACCAATCACATCAATGGTATACGGCTGCCGGGCCAAGGAATCCTGGACAATGGTTATCGCCTTCCGCACGATTGGATCACGACTGAAATTCCGTAACTGCCTTACCGTGGGATTTTTCGGGAGCACTGACTTGCGCTTATTATCCCGTGGCATCCAACTCATGTACATCTGGTTTGGAAGGAGCCTAGCGAGGGGACCTTTGCTTGCCAAAAACTTTTTTACGTTGTCAAACAATGTTTCTCACCCCCTCATTTAAAAAAACCGAAGGGCGTATTTGCCATTCGGTTCCTGTTTTTATTCATATTCATTCTGCTTCCTCCGGCATCAATGCTGCCAAAGGAGAAATTTGCTACCGATGTTTCAAGCAATGGCTTCAATGCCATTTCTAAGCAATCAGGGCCGTCATCATGGCCCTTTGGATAATTCCGAAGCTGACTAAGTAATATCTTCTGCCCGGCCTTAAACTTGATATGTCCCTGCCGAACATGGGGAACCAGGCTCTCGATACGGGCAGCCTTGCTATCGCCATTGGTATGGCATACGTCAATCCAGTCAAGGTAAATCCCTGCCTGCACCAGTTCACGCTGCAAAGTCGAAGAAAAAAACAACTGCATCTGGTTCGTTTCACAGACAATCTTCGGATTATGCGGATAATACTTAGCGATTATCGCCTTTGCGTCCTCTATGATTTCCTCCGGCCTCCGCTTTTTGAGGTCAGCGTCCAATACATAGAAGTAATTGTCAGAACACCGAGCCACCGCGATAATAGCGGAAAAGTCGTTCATGCGCTTACCACCGATGGCCGGATCAATCGCAATGCAAACCTCTTTGATTTCCGGACAATCAACGTAGCGGTTATTCTCCAACCACTCTGTCTTGAACGTCCGTGTATTCTCGGTCTGTGGATCGTTTTGGAACTCGCTGGCAAACCCTTCCTCGGACGCTATCCTGCGCTCCATCAAATGCTCATACATATCTGGGCGCTGGTTCGGCCAAAGGACTTCCGTACCGGCCAGCATTTCTTCCTTGTGCTTCCGGTAGAAGGCCATAGCATCTGAATAAGCATGGTCACCACGGGTTAAGTCCGTCATTATATTTTCCCATTCACTCCATAGCGGACTATCGGAAAACTTAATGACCGCCTGGAACGTCTTGCGCACCCAGGAGGAATACTCCCCATCATTCAGCATATGATAAAGCAGCGCATCATATGAAAGCACTGTACCAATGTAAAAGAAGGAACACGTTGGACACCCCATAGGCATCACATCAGAATTGAACCACTGTTTTAGTGAGGCGTTCTGCGATGGACTAGCCACCTGCTCCGCCGTTTCTAAATCGTCTAGGATTACCAGATCCGGGCGCGTACTATTAAATTTCATGCCGCGCATCTGTGCTCCTGCGCCTTTCGACGTGAGAAATACTTTGTTTCTCGTGTAGATTTCGTTGGAATTCCAGATATCATCATTCTTCATTTCACCGAAATCATTTTTGATTCGCTCATTGAATTCCAATTCGTTACGAATATCAATGATGAATTGCTTTGCCACCGGCCCCGTCGCGGATATAATCACGATGAAGCGCTTGTAACCATAGCAAACACACCAGAGTACAAACGCGAATGAAATCAGAGTTGACTTCGCATGGCCACGCGGGGCAGCCACAACGTTCCTGGTTTCTTCATCGCTATGATTAAGGATTACATCTTCTACCTTATGGATCAGCCAAAGGTGGAATTTCTCGGACCACTCTGACTTGAAAGAATCTGCGAGATAATACTCGCAGAACCGCTTGAAATCATGGGCGCAAATGTCACGCATACTTTGGTTATCCCCTTCTCTACGAAGTGAACCACCAAAAATCTGCCTCATTGCATTTGCCATGAAATCACCTTACTTTAAATGGTATTTACGGAAATGCTCTTGGATTTTCCGTAACCGAGCCTTGGTATAGCCTGGATGCTTCGGATACCAATCTGATAATGGGATAAGCCCCTTGGCTCCGTTGCAATCAGTACAAGCCGGGACAATGTTCTCTATGAGGTCAACTCGTTCCGGGGACACCTTGGCCATCACCGATTGAGGAACCAGGTGCTCCGGGATAAGAGCCACATGCTCTTTACCGCAATAAGCACATTTATGACCGAACTCCTTTTTAATCCGTTCCCATTCCACAGTATTACCAAAGACACCATTGAGGGACACCCACCGCCCGGTCTGACTCCGGATAATCGTTTTGGACTCAATACCAACCACGAACTCTGTCATTACCTCCATAGGCACATGCTCCAAAAGCCATTCCTTGACCGTGATATTGATTGCCGAAGAATATGGAACTGTAATTCCAAACCACTCACCAATGGCATCATAGAAATCCCTCGGTCTGTTGCCAGGAACCGCACCGATATACCGAGACATGAGATTATCAAAGGTATAACGCGGATTTACAAAGGGCTTGACCACTCCAGATTGCATAAGCAAATCCTTTAGGTCATCCAACTGTTTACCAACGCTATCCACGGCAATCTCATGTCGGCTATCCTGGGACACCAGCGGAAGCACATCATGCGTTACCCACCGTTGGTATTCCTTGGCCGTTCCCTTCCGGCTGCTGAAAATCAACCGGTAAATACCAGGAAGGCTTACTGCGTTCATCTTCTGGGGGCCACCAGGCGTATCCATGGTTATCATCCTGCGTTCATCGGCATCTAACCGGGAAACCGCATCGCGACTATTATGGATATCCAGGGCCTCGCATACGTCATTTGCGACGTACCACCGCAAAGGGCCTATTTTCTGACTCCGGACATCATCAAAGATGCCAGAGCCAAACATAGATACTTCATTGTTCATCGTGTCTTGTGATTGAAAATTTCTTTTCTCGCCCACCGCTTATCGTCCCGGTCCTTTACATGTCTGCGAAGGTCCTTGGCTTTCTTGACGTGACGCGGATGGCGCTCTTTTTCTTCCATGCTCATTTTTGAGTTCTCCCTTACAAATTACTCGGCGCTATCTTCCGCAGCGACTCAATCAGCATTGGATTCTCACGGAACGCCTTCATAATTTCTTCATAAGATTCATTGTCTAAACGTACTCGAAGAATATCGTTGATGATATTCATTGCTTTTTCCACGGTCTTATAGCAGTACACTTTCTCCTGGATCGCTCCGATCTCGGAGGAAAGCGTTTGTTGCCGCAGCGTCATTTTGTCGAGCATATCAATGACCTGCTTCAAATCTGAAACCTCTACATCACCATTACCCACTCTCCGGTCCAGTTCATCGAGCTCAACCGAGATAATGTCAACCGCGTTGTTTACGAGATTCAGCGCCTTGACCTTGGTTCCATAGACGTTTACCACCTGTTCATCGGTGGGCGCGGTCATGTCACCGCCAAGGCCATTGTCCCTGCACCACCGAGCAATTGAGTTATGGGAAATCTTGTAGCCGTTGGGAATCAAGTTCCCATCGTTGATTTCCTTCGTGATGTCACGGTAACTCTTGCCCTTTAGTCGCTTATCGCGAACCAGTTCACACAGACCGAACTGTTCTACCAGGGAACCCATGGCCCCGTTGGTATGCAGCCGGTCCGGGGCTTTGTTTCCCGGTGGTGGCGCAGGATGATTCCTTGCCATACCAAACACTCCTTATTTTGTTTGTATTAAAAAAGGAGCACCAGCCGCAGCTATGCTCCCCGGCACCTCCCCGCAGGTACTATGCCTATTCTTATACATTTACGCCATTACACCGTTATAACTGTATACCTTTACAATGGTATAATGTCGTATATTTTCATGTGGCAGTCAAAGGAGTCGAACCTTTACCTCTGCTGGAATCGCAGTGTTCCTACCGTTAAACTATCCCGCCATAAAAGGGGCCTGCGCCCCATTCCCGTTTAGGCCACGGGCAAGACCTCTGCAATCAAACCTACAACTCATTGCAGCCCTTAGTTGTCGTATAAGGTTTTTAGACCACGAGCAGAGGAACATCGAACATACCAGCTACTAGTGCGAACACCTATCTGTAATGCTCTATGAACCCTTGTTCTCTTGTGGCAAACTAGGTACGGTAGCTACACTTCTTTTTTAAGAAACCTATTGACTTTCCTGGCTCCCAGGTTATACTTTCTTGATTTCCAGGAAACGGCTTCGGGCAGACTATCCCCTGCAAAGGAGATAGATTAGACTGTCCGTAGATACTTTCCGTCATTCCGAGGTATCCGTATCCGTGGTGCTCCTGCCAACCAATGAAATCATCGGTCAGCCATAGCCTATCAGTCAATTACGCCCCAGACTGTCCCAGGTTTCCCCGGCAAGACTATGAACCCTTCCCACCACCGTTATCGTGGCAGTCAAGCGATTAACCCTCCGCGCCCTATTTTTAACCATGGCTTTCGCTTTAGGCTTAACGAGGTCTTGCAGCGCTTTTCAACCCCTTTGGTAACTCCCCAATAGCACCGAACAGACCAGGGAGGCCCCGCATATTCTCTGCATCAGCTATGCGACACTGGCAATTTATATACCGCAGGCAGCGGATAGGAACCAGGCAGCGAAATAACGTATGCCACCGGGAACCCCTTCGGCTCACACCGACAAATATATTGTACTCTTGTTAATCTATATTGTCAACACTGAAATATATTGGTCATTCAATGTATAACTATGGTTGCTTAGGTATTCTATGATAACTAAGTAACTCCTAAGTAAGTACCAAGGATAAAAGTGGTATAGGTATGAGCGAAGCGAATACCAAGTGAGCGAAGCGAACTTCAAACCACTGGATTCAATGATATACTATGTTACCCCCCTACCCCCCGTACATATATAATATGAAAATCGACACTTTTCACAACCCTATTTTGAAAAAAAGTTTAAAAATTTTTTCTTGGGAGCTCCGGAGGGCCTTCGGCGGGGCTTTGGTATTTCCAGAAGCACCCAAGTGATGCTCTGGTATTCTATGTATATACCTATGGAGAAATATGGAGAAAATTTTTCTCTGGTTGGCCTTTAGATCCACAAATGCTCTCTGGTCAGATTCTTTGCACCCCTGGTATCGCCTTCGCGGGCCTTAGTATGCCTGGTCCTTTATGCTTTTTGTCTGGTCAGCTATGGTTTTCTATGTATCACTCCTATGAACCCTTATGGGACAAGGCTTCACACTGGTTTTCTATGGTAACCTATGTATATTTCTTCTGTATCACACCCCAGGAAGCCTTATGTAGCAAGGGCTGACGCTGGTTTTGCTATGAAAAAATTTGGAAATGGCGTCGTTACGAACTTGGGACTATGCCCGCGCCCGGAACCCCAGAAAAATCGGCATTGGAAGCCCTTTTCGCACCCCGGCCCCATTGCCAGGACAAGGCAGCCCCATTTTTCCCAGGAAGGGCCCCGCCGGAACAAACGCCAAACACGCGGCGACGCTGAAAAGCCGGGACCCCCCCGCCACACAAGGCCCCGCGCCTATTCCCTGCTATGTGACTTTATATGTATATAGTCACATTTTATAGGGTAAAACGTCCATTTTTTCCGGGAAAAGGCCCGGAAAAGGCCATACAAACCCCATAGAGGCCATTTAAGCCCTTGCCTATGTAATTATACCTATCAACACATAGAAGGCCCTTGCAGGCCCCATAAGGCCGTATAAATCCGTGGTATGGTATTTTGCTATTGTTCCCTATTCCCTGCATAATTCTGCGTATATTCTGCGTATAATCCTAGCGCCTCCCAGCCATCCCAGGACAAAAGAGGCCCTTGTATGATCTCCCATCCTGCCATACTATGTATAACTTTGTTTTTTCTTTTATATTGAAGGTTTTTGTATATGACTATACTATGTATTAATTTTTTTTAACACTGTAAGCCCGCGCCACGCAAGGGCCCGCGCTGCACACATGATAATAAAAGTGACTTTTTGAAAAAATAGTGCTTGACTTTGTACCCATACAAGCGTAATATAATAACTGTCAGAGGGACAACAACAAAACACCGATAGCGCCGGGACTTATCGCCGTAACTGTAAAAGGGGAGGGATTAAAGCCGGGGCAGGCAAAGTAGGGTTGACCAATGACAAGCCGATATTAACAGTGTAGAACAATGGAGAGAGGTTATCGCAATGAAAAAAACATATTTTGTATGGCGTGATGATGAAGGAAAAATTTTTGACAAGGGCTTTTCAATCGAAGCAAGCGCAAAAGATGACGTTGCAACCATGGAGGCCGTAGCAAAGTATTTTGAAGCCCTCTATGATGAAAATGTAACCTATATTGACGGTGTGATCCGTGTTCATTGCGGTGCTGATATCCGCGGGATTGACTTGCGCGTGTTTAAAGCTGAATTCAATGAAAACTATAAAGCAGCAAAGAACCATGTAGCCGAATATAAAGAAGAATACACCGAACCGGAACCGGCTACCGACGTTGAACCAACCACGGAACCGGAAAAGGTGGAACCGGCCAAAAAGGTTCGCCGTCGTAATCGCCAGATCATAAAAGCAATGGCAAAATGCTACGGTAATAAACATGCAAAATTGCAGCTTTTTGGCAAAGGTAAACTCTCAACACATAAAAATTATCGTGGTTATTGTCGTAGTTATACCGCCTATAAAGATTATAAAAAAGGCGGATACTTACCAAAAACATTGGTAACAAAATATTTTCCTAGTGTAGCATAGATTTATATTTTTTTACCTTGCGTGTTAATTATAATAGTCAATTGTTAATTTATGGAGGCTTTAACAGTGAATAATAACAACGTTATAGCGGTAAAAGCTGACAGTGCTTTTACAGGAATTCAAATACATAGTGTTATCTATGATATAGACGATAAAATTTGTTTTTCTTATTGGATTGAAGGCCAGGACAAGGCAAGAAAAGCAACGTCAAAAATTCGCTATACGGCAGCAGGCCGGGCCTATTTTATGAGTCGTAACCATCGTCAATACTTAGATGAATTTATGCGTGTTTAATGGTATACGGGGCCGGGGCCTTCCCGGTCCCAGGACAAGAAGGGAAGGAAAAACAATGGTAATGACAGTGGAACGTGATGGATTTTATGATCTCTATAATAATTCGTGGTCCGGTGCTATTCCGGTGCTAGATGAAATTGAAAAGCAGGGCCGGGAGAACGAAGCAATGGATATAATCGAAAATACCTTTGCCGGGGAGATCCCGACGGATACACAAGTTAACGATTTTATATGGTTTGACCTTGCGGATATTATGGGCGGTTTATTTGATTTATAATAGTGACGGGCCGGGCCTTCCCGGTCCTATGGAGGGAATAAAACAATGTATGTAAAGATGGAGAACGGCAAAAAGATCAGTGTTTACAATGGCAAAATATGGGGCGCTAATATTTCACAATACGCCATGGAACACAAAAATCTTGATTATAAATCAATGATTGACGCGATGACATATAACGAATTCTTTGATTGTGGTAACGTGTTTAATGTCGTGGACGACTGGGAATGTATAACTGGGAACGATTACGACGACGAAACAGGCGAATATTATGAGATTTTCTGTTATTACCTTGTGAGCGCAAGGGCAGTGGAAAACTTGCAGAAATACACCGACGAAATTGTGTTTTATTCGGAAAAACTAGACTTGTATGTGTTCGGTGTAACTCATTGGGGAACGTCCTGGGATTATGTGTTAACAGGTTATGAGATTGTAGGCGAATAATAATCATTGGTATAGGCACGGGGCCGGCGGTCCGGTCCCTGGGGAGGTAAAGTGTTATGAAAAGAGTAAACACGTTAATCATTGATTTGATTATGTATGTAATCGGTTTATATAGCCGTAAAAAATCAGTGGTAACTTGTAATGGTGTGTTTTGTGGTTATGCTTATAGTTCTTTTCCGGTCCGCCGTTACCTATATACAATCATGTTTATCCTTGCTTTTGTCCTGGGCTTAATCATTGGTGAATAATGGAGGGAATAGAAAAATGTTTGCACATAATATCATGGTTTATATCAATGGAACGCGGGAAAAATTCTGTAAGGAAACCTGGGAAAAGATAACAAGCGTTGACGCGGTTTATCCGGACGATATCGACAAGGAAAAGAAAATGGAACGAAGTGAGTTAACGGACCTATACAGTGAAGTGGTCCCGGTAAATGTGAACGGCATTACATATATGATTGATGTGTACTATGTTCCGGCTATTGTAAACGGCGAATATATGGAGGTCAAAACAGTAGAAAACGTGGTTTTACAAATGAATATAAATGGCCATTATAGTGAAAAAGAATTTCCTAATTATGATAGTGCTTTTAATACAATGTTAAAGAAGCAGGAAAGTATGGAAAAAGAAATAGGCATTATCACGCCATATATCCGGGATAAGCATGGACGTATAAAAGCAAGTAATGGCCTGTATTACGAATGTAATTGGACGATGTACACCGCGACTATTTACGACGATAGACACAACCAGATTATGTGGTCGCATATTGTGGAGGACTGGGATTGATATGGGATATACAGTGAAAAATTTACCGCTATACCGTGGAATAAAAGGTATTAGGTTTATAAGCCATGGTATGTGGTCCGATGCGGAATTAGTTTATAAAGGTTATGTGTTCAACTATAACGATATAGAAGGCGCATTATGGGAAAATTTCTTAGAGGATCAAAACGAAGTGGAGGCGCATTATCTGGATCGGACCGGGGCGGACGAACAAGAAAAACGTTTTAATCAGTGGTTAGAAAATGGAAGGCCCGCGCAAAACTATTTAGATGATTGTATTTTTGGCAAGTGTTATACAGGTTATTTTTACCGGTAAACAATGGATGGAGGTCTTGAAAATGTCATTAGAAAAGTATATCGAAAACATGCTGCCCGCTGGCAGCGGTATTAACGGGGAATATTCCATAGAGTTCAAGGAAAATAAAATCGTTGTAAAAAATTCCTGGGATAACATGAATGAATTAGGCTATTATGATGGCGTTTTCAAGTTCTCCATCACATACCGCCTTGACGGTTCCATGATGTTACATTTCCATGGATTGACTAGGAACGAATACAGGAAAATTGAAAACGAAGGTTTACGGGATTATTTAGAATCATTGTTTTATGAGTTTATCCCTGCTATGGTAGCAATTTTAAAAGGTGATATTCCGGCATATAAAAACAACGCGGACCGGGATAAGCTGGAACCGCTGGAACGTGGATTTTTAGAAACAATGGTACAGGATGCAGCTTATAATTATCAGGATTATGCACCGGAAAACATACCGGAAAACATATATAAGGCCGTCCGGGATTATCCCTTTACTATTGAGAATATCGACGATAAAGCACTGGAAAACGCGCTGCAAGTGATCCAGGAAGCTGGCAAGGGCCTGCCGGATAACGTGGATAGATACGATTTAGGCGGCGAAATATACCTGGCTATTTGTTACGGTGAAACGGAAAATAGCATAGCGAAGGAAATTGCAAAAAGTGGTAAATGGCAGCAATTTGCCGACGCAAGCAAGGAAATTTCCATGGATTATTGCGGAAAATATCGTGTAGTCGTTGAATAATGGAGGGCACAAAAAATGAGAATTGAAAAGAAAATTATCCCGGCGGTATATGTTCCAGCACATATTGAAACCATGAAAATCTATGAATATAGCGAATTAGCGGACGACGTAAAAGATAGATTGAGAAAAGAGGCTTTTGATAGTTTAGATATTTACGATATTATGGATTCATGGGAAAACACTGTAAAAGCTATTGGAAAATTGATTGGGGCCGAAAAGCCTAGCTATGAGATTGGATATTGCTGCCATAATTATCTAAGATTTATCTTTGACGAACTGGAGGGAGAAATAAGCGGCCCGCGTGCTATGGCGTGGATACAAAATAACTGGATTGATAAAGCATATAAGGGGAAATACTTTTCAACGCCATTTAGAAAATGCGAAAAAAGCAAAGAGCACCCGGCAGGAATAACCTATAAATATCGGTATAGTAAAATCATGGTGGCCTTAGATAATTGTCCTTTTACTGGTGTATGTTATGATTGTAATTTTGGCGAAGCATGGACCGAATTTAAGGAAGGAATCCGGCAGGGAAAACAATTAACAATAAATGACTTTTTGGAAATATTGGAACAAAAGCTGGTCAGTGATATTTCACAGGAAATTGATTACAGATTTTCTAACGAAGGCATTGACGAAGAATTAAGTGAAAATGAATACTATGAAAACGGGGAGGCCGTATAAATGAAAACGTTAGCAAGTAAGGTGCTGGAAGTAATCAATGATAATTCCATGAATAACAATGCAAAGGTGGAATATATCAAGGAAATTTGCGAAAAAGATATTTTCAACGAAAACAGGGATAAACTTTGTACTAAAACGGAAAAGAAAAGACTTTCCACCATTGAAAAATTCTTAGATAAAGCGACTTATAAAGAAGTTTGCAAGTATATCTTGTTAGAAAATGGCAAAGCTATTTATACAGATTGTCACGTTGAAGCAATTATTCCGGAAAAATTCATTGATAACATTGATAAAAAATATATCCTTCCCAATGGTCAAAAGTATTTACCTTATAAAAAAGTTATTCCTACGTTATCCGGTGATATTGCAACCTGTAAAATTACCTACGGTGAACTAATGGCCTTTGCAAAGGTGGCGAAGGCGGCCAAAAAAGGCCTGCGTGGATCAGACCGGGATTTAAAAGACGACATAAGCCTTGCCTATTCCGACGGACTATATCGTGATTACAATGTGAACTATTTGATCCATTGCTGCAACGTGGCCGGCGTTGATGAAATGACATTGAAGGCCCCGGCAGGACTGAAAAACGTATTTATCCCGGCAACGATTGAAACAGAAAACGGCTGCAAATTCATCGTGGCAGGCTGCCGGGGAGAACACACGAAAACAGGAAAGAAGGTGGCCTAATGAAGCTGGAACCACGACGGAAAACCACAAAGAACGGCTATTCATGGGCCGTATGGGATAAATTAAATAATTCATGGTTCGCCGCTGCAATGGTTATGGATTATCCCTGTAAAAAAGATTGTATCTATGCTATCCGGTATTTGTTAAAAGAGGGTATTTAAAATGAAGGCTTATAAGTTATTCAAGATAAAAGATGGTCAGCTTTTCCCGCTTTATGTCAACGCATCCACGCCGGTCCCTTTGGGGACCTGGCTAGAGGCGGAGGCCGGGCCGCTGGCTGCCGACGGTAAGCACGTTAAATCTAAACTAGGTAACCTGGCTTATCGCCCTGGCTGGCATTGTTCGGATTATCCCGTGGCGCTTCATATTGGCGAAAAGAAAAATCCGACGGATAAGCTGCCTAGTTACCGGCCCCGGTCCCAGGTATGGGCCGAAGTAGAAGTAATGGATCGCGTAAACTGGCAGCAGGAAGCGAACAAACAAGGGAAAAACCAACGGGATAAACAATTAAAAGTGGTCCCGGTAAATGGATACTATGAATATAAAACGAATCCAAACATGTATGGCCGCTGGATCATTGCCGGGAATATCCGGGTAAATAAAATCCTAAGTGATGATGAAGTAAAACAGATTAACAGTAAGATTGATGTGGAGGACCTTCCCAGGAAGGCAGCATAAGAGAGAAGGAAAAAGCAATGAATACCGTTTTATTGTCGTGGAAGGACGCTGAAAAAATCTTTAAGTGGGCGTATGAAAATAAATCTATGATGTATCAATTTCCGGAACCGTTGAAAAATATTCGACTGGTTATCGAAAAATGGGAAGCCAAAATCCAGCGCTATGGAAACAAGGTAAAAATCCATCACTGGTATGATGGTAAGGCCAAAGGAACCCAGGAATTTAAATTAGGCATCCCCATTACCATAATTGACAACAAAACGGATTTTCGCGGGCCGGATAAAATGACAATGGTAGCGACTTATGCAGCGCTTATGGCCTATATGGTATATGCACCAAAGGAAATTATAAAGGAACCGGCAAAGATGGCCGTACACGCCCCAGGAGGCCCCAGGAAGGCCGGAAAAGGGTACACCTATATACTACATAGGATAAGCAATAAAGCACCGCAGGGAGGCCACCACAGAAGTCCGCAGGGAACCTTCACGGTCCGCGGCCATCACAGACATTATAAGAACGGTAAAACAATCTGGATTAGAGAATATACAAAGGGCACTGGGGAAAACAAGGAAAGGACATATAAGCTATGATTAAATGGGAAAAGGAACACGCTGCCATTGTTGTTCTAAACATGGTTAAATTCTATGTGAAATACAGGCAGGAACGTGAGAAGGAAATTACGGCTAGTTATTCCGGGAAATTAGAGGGATATATTCAAGGGATTACATTTGCTGACAAAACCTATGCGTTATACCTTCATAGATTAGCGAATTGGTACACTAAAAGATTATTGCGGAGGAATTGAAAATGGAAAAAATTGTAAAACCTGGCATGTTTAACGAATATCAGAAAATTGCTTTTTACCATGGAGAAAACATGGTAAGAATCGATAATTTTGAAAGTGGTAATATTGAGATCCCGGAAGGGTGGGAAAAGGCTATAAGTGGCTATACCTATGAAGCTAATTCGTTCCGGGCTCCGAAAGGGATTGTATTTGATAGCGAAAATTTCCAGGTACGGAACGCGCGTAAATTGAATCTGGCAAAGAACGACCTGTTCACCATCAAAGAGTATGACAATGTGGACCGGGAAGGCAAGCGCGTGTTGTATATCCCGGCGGAAATTGAACCGGCTGGCGAAGTAAAGCAATGTGAATCTAAATTCGGTTACTATCTTTACAAGAAAACGAAAGTAAATTGCCCTATCAAGGTTACTGTCTGGCTGCGCGAAGTGGTAAGCAAGGAAAAAGCCGACGAATGTTTCAAACAATGGAACGGGAAAAGATACGAAGAAAAGCCCGGCGTTGCCCATGAAGTAAAACATAGACAGTCTTTTGATGGAACACAGGATGATTATATTATCGTGCATTACATTGATATTATTGTTCCATGGTTTTACCTGCTGACCTTTGATAAAGTCGTATATAGTGAATACTATGAACTCACGGATAAATTGGCCGGTAAAATGAATGAAGTTCTGGGAGGCAAAAGCCTTTCCCACTATGACATTGATAAGCTGCTGGAACACTTTGATATTACTGAAAAAACGGAGGCGTAAACCATGGAAAAGAAAACAAGAGAAACGACGCGGGCCCGCTGCTATAATTTCCTGGCAATGAATTGTGATGGCTTATTAAAGACAAAGGCATCTAAGATGTTTAACTGGAAAGAAGCCTGTAACATGTATGAAACAAGGATTTTCCTGTTATGCGAAGTTCTAAAAATTGATAGTTCCCAATTGAATTATTATGGGACCGTCAAGAAATACCGTCCGGATTTATTTGAACAAGACTTTTACAACGATGTTCGTAAATATGTGAAGTAACGGAGGAAATAACCATGGTAATTATAGATAAAAAGCATGAGCAGAAAATCAATGAGATATTGAAGGGAGGGCAGGGAAAATCAACCGCAAGAACCATTGATAATGCAGAAGAATTGATTAGTTTAGTGGAGAAATACAAATCAAACCTGCCGCCTATTCCAAAAGCCCATTTAAACCATTGCAAGCTGATTATATTTGTTGGTGCCGGGCACTTTGCAAACGCTTATAAGTATATACCAATGGGAACGCAGGTAACGATTGAATTTGGAAGGGATGGATTAGGGCGCCTAGTTTCTGTTAGTCGAACCAATGTAAAAGGGGCAAAAGAATATAGTTTCATGCTTACCAAAGAAGCTAAGCAATCGGCGCTAAGGTGTCTCAATATATTACCTTGTGATTACGATAAAGACAAGGATTGCTGGAAAGCCTGCTAAGTCAAACGGAGGAAATAACCATGAGAAAATATAGGAAGGTTACCATGTTTGTGGCTTTTGATATTCCGGACGATATACCGGAGGAATCCCAGGAACGCATGGAGGAAGATTTTGATAGCACGTTGCTTGTTGACCTTGATAATGTCAATTACGATGCAGAACTGGATTACTCATATGAGTACGACGTGGAGGAAACAACGTCGGAAAAATTAAAAGAAGAAAATAGCTTTATGTTTGGGAGGATTTAACCATGGATAGACTTGAATACGAAAAGAATAATATTACTTGGTGCATTGCGAAGCTGAATAAATTGTGTGACTATGCGTATATCCAGCGTTGCACTCACGCCGCTGGCAATCCATTGGAAAAGCCACACTATCAAATTGTTATCAATGGTTACGCCATTGAATCGTACCACGGTTTTGATGAACTGGCTGGCCGTATATCTGACTTTGTAAATATCTTTGAAGCTGGCCATAGGGTGGCCCGTGGCATGGATTGTTTGTAAGGGGGCATAAGCATGAAATACTATGAACTTATTTTCGGAAATTATAAAGAGAATCCCGATTGGTCCATCGTTATCAAAGGAATTCGTAAGCCCACTGTTATAGAAGCTAATGAGTTTTGCGCGAGTGATGTTGCTTACTATGGCGAGGTAACAGAAGTTTTCGATATTTCCGAGGACGATGTATACACTGACTTTCATACTGAGAATATTGACAACTGGCCAGTATTTGGCTTGGATTGTTTGTAAGGGGGATAATTACAATGAGAAAAAGCGAATTTGTAAGGCTGCACATCCAGCTTGCAGGGATCAAAACAGGTACAAGGATTAGGCATGGCGTCCATGCTCCATACGTTCAATACAGAGGTATTCCGCGGTATAGGCAGCTAGTTAAGCTGGCGAAGCGCAAAGAGGCAATCAAGGCCGGGGATAAGTTTTATCCGTATGATGACAATTTCTGGAACGCATAACAGGAGGAAACAACAATGAAAATTTATACGCTTCATCACTGTGACGAATGGTGTACCTGGGATAGCATGGAAATGGCCGACGAATATTTCCGGGATAACGAGGAAGGCCGGAGGAAATTACTGGAACGAATCACGGAAGAAATCGAATCCGGTTCCATTGAACTCATTGGCGACATTGGTTTTCTGAACCTTGATATTAGCTGCGGCAATATCCGGAACGCTAACGATAGACTGAAATACGCTTATATTAATACTATGGAGGCTGCATAATGACAAAGTATGAACCCAGACAAAGAACCACCGGCGGGAAAACGTGGTGGGAGCCCTGGAACCCCAGGACTAACCGCTATTCTACACTAACTGCCCTTGGCAAGTATCGAACCCAGAAGGGCTGCGCTGCTGCAATTAAATTCTATGAACGGTGCTATGGAGGAATCTGAAATCGTAGGGCGTATTAAGTAAAACATAAGTGGGACTCTATGGCCCCACTGTTAACAATAAGTGACTTTTTGAAAAAATAATGCTTGCAGCGGTATTTCCTCTATGTTATAATGGAGGAAAAGGAGGAAGGAAAAATGATGGATTACACAGAATTCCTAGAAGAAGTACGAAAAACGCGCCGGGAATCAACCTGGAAAAGCTATTGCATGGCCTTGGAAAAGTTTCCGGAAGGAACCGAAGAAGAAATCATTGATTACATTGATAAGTCACCGCATCAGGGCAGCACTAAGAAGGCCAATTTGCGTATCCTGCGTTTGGCCCTGGATTACAACGGGGCTTTAACCAAAGGAATCAAGCGCATTATCAAGTCATACCGTCCGGATGAATCCTTGCAGGAATGTCCCACGGATAAGCAGGTTGAAAAGATCTGGGACCATCTTAAATCCTTCCGCGAAAAGGCAATGTTCTCCCTCATGGCTTATATGGGCTTTCGTGTTGGCGAAGTCCGGAACCTGAATCTCAATGACATTACGGAAAATGGCATGATTATCATCCGTAAATCCAAAGGTCATCGCCCGGACATTATGCCGATGGTCCACAAGCGGGTATATGAATCACTTAGATCCTACCTGCATGAGCGTCGAAACACAGATAACCAGGCATTATTTACCGGTCCCCATGGCAGGTTATCCCTGGGATATATTAAGAATATGTTTATCAATGAATTCAAGAGTAATGACCTCCCACAATTCCACTGTCATTCCCTCCGGAGATACTTCGCAAACTCCATGTATAACAATGGCGTATCCTTGTTAGATATGCAGGACAACATGAGACATAAATCCCCGGAAACCACGAAACGCTATTTGAACCTTGGTCAGCAGAATCGTATCGACGCGATGCGGAAAACCTGGGGCGACAATGTTTCAAAAATGTTTGCATAATGATAGGGAGGATAATTCAATGATACATATTCTTTGTGTGACAATTGGTGTGTTTTGGTTACTTTTGAAATTATAAAGGAGAGAAAAATAAATGGCAACCGGCGAAAGATATTATACTGACAAAAAAGAAATTCTCGTGCTTAAAAGCGAAACGGCTGAATACGAAGAAAACAAGGACTTTAATCCGTTTGATCCTGAGAGTGATGATGGAACGCCGGACAGTTTTTGGGACGGAATGAGAGAATATCAATCGCATATTCGTAAGATTACTAAGGAGTTAAAGACCGACTGGGTTGATAACTATACATCCGATGGAGAGACATTAGATCCCGATGCTGGCAATGAAGCATGGGAGAAACTAATGGAGGAAATACCGATGCTGACCAACGGAAGTCTTGTGCAAGCATTGGAAGCAGAAGAATGGAAGAAATTGGTAAAGCAGATAAATAGGTATGCGTGGAGATACGTTGACCGGCTATCCCAGATAAAATCAAATGCAGCTTACGAAGAAGATAGACTCGGATATACGCGCTGCACTGAATATACGCCAGAGGAATTTGTAAAAGAATATAAGCCGGAGCTAGTTGACGGGAAAATATATATTAAAAATCCTAAGAATATGACCTATGCTTTAAGAGGGTACGTTGAAAAGCATAGGGAAGAAATCGAAACATTGATAAACGGAGGAGAATAACAATGGGAGATTTAGAGCATGGTTACTATGGTTATGACCAGGAAGCTGAAATTGAAAAGACTTTATCTGAATATGATGATACCATTGAACCGAAGCCGACAATTATTCCAGCCAAAAAAGCAAGGGCAAAGGATTATGATAAGGTTTGCCATGAGCTAGGGTTTAATCCGGGCGTAAAGTTTATAAAGATAACCACTCGTGGGACCATAGGTTTCACATGCGGTAAGCCAGAGGAATTTCGCCCAGGCCGCGTAAAATGGACATATGAAAAGGAGGGTTAAAAAAATGCTTACCGCAAGGGGAGAATATGAAAATAAAAAGGAGCTTCTGCTTTATCAGATCTATTCAAAAGTTGGTATGTCCCCAGGGCCCTTGGAATTGAAGGCATGTCTTGAGGCGTTCTCGGATAGATTCATTGACAAACTTAGAGAGAAAAACCAGGCAGGGCAAGAATGATGCTCGTTTACGCCATTATACATGTATACCATTGTACCATTACACCATTATACAGGTGTAAATGTACAGAAATTCATATAAAAATCCCGTAGGCGCTCTACATGGCTCTCTACGGGATTTTCTATGTCTGTGCAATAGTTTATATGCGTTGTCTATTCGATGGCCCTCTATGGGCTTTCTAGACGTTCATTTTTCTAACTCACCACGATAAAGTTGTAATGCCTGTGTCGCGGTCAGTTCATCGAAGGAATTTTCCAGGCTGCCTAACAATTTCATAGCTTCATCGCTGGCCATGCCTGTGTTTTTCATGGCAAGGACAATATAAGCCAGAACAATGTCATTGAAACGGCCCGTGTCGAAAAGTTGGCAGCTATTATACTCAGCTTCATCCAATGTTGTCATCGGTTTCACTTCGGATAATCCTTTGAGTGCTTCCTTCAAGGCTTGCTTGATGCTTTCCGGGGACCGATCCGGGTATTTCTTAGAAAACATTTCAAGTAGTTCTGCTAAGTTTTCTAACTGTGTATGATTCATGATTTCCACCTTATTTGCGTTTATGCTTGCGCTTACTTCTATCTTTACGATAAGCAGACGTAAGCATTGTAATCTTTCCATCGGTATTTTTTTTCAATGGCTGCATCCACGGCAATAGTAGACTGCCTTATGATATTAGTTTCTAGTTCGACAATCATGCTCCTACCATTTAGGCCACATTTTTCGCCATATTCATCCATGAAATCGTGTAATAAAAAGAACAGTTTATCCAAGTCGCGGAGCTCCATAAAAACACCTCACTTATCAGATTTGCGACGGTAACAATTCCGACAGAGTATTTGACAGTTTTCTTTATTAGTTAGCTCATAATTATCCTCTAATCTTCAATTCGTATCCAAGAATATCCAGGACCACTTGTAACTCATTAACCTTAAATGTTTCATGGTTAACCTTATAGGCAAATGTGGGCTGCACAAACTTGGCCCCGGTCCTTTCGTTAAATATCCTTCGCACATCCTCCTTGGTTACCCCATTGGCTTCAAAGATGGACTCAATGACCTCTTTCAATGGAGTCATTGGCAATTCAACGTTTCCCTTGGCGATAACCGGGGAGAATCCCAGAATATCACAAACCACCTGTAATTCATTGGCCTTCAATGTTTCCTTGTGGATCTTATATGAAAATGCCTGCTGCGTGAAAACCGCCCCGGTCCTGGCGTTGTATTCCTCCACCATTTTCCCCAGGGTAATCCCCTTGGCAGCTATCATATTTTTTACAGTTTGTTTTACTTCAATCATTGTATTCCTCTTTTACTCTAAAAGTCCACATAAATACTTAAAATCACCGGGGTTAATCGCGGAATATGTTTTCTCTAAGGTTTTCATATCTGCTTTCTCCTTTGCTTTCGCTATCACCTGTGATGTAATTATTACAGTCGATGGATTATTTACCTCGGATTTTCCCCTCGATGTCCATTCTGCTTCCTTACCATTTAGAAGTACGGTTCCATTCTTGTAATGAGAAGCAACAAGTGATTCATAGTAATTTCTTGTCTGCGTATTAAAATAACAAAGTAATATCTGGTAATCTATATTTTCACTATTATAATTAGCTGGATAGGCCATCTTTGCCCAGAAATAAATCCCTTGCATTTTCCCATTTTGCCAGAAAAGTTTTATGGAATCTTCATCGTAATATTCTGCTGGACAACTTACATCATTGTTAACCTTAATCCAATGGGCGGCCATAGCCATATTCGTGGATAATCCAATGAATAGAACAAGCATCATTATAATTTTTTTCATTGCTAGTCACTCCCTCTCTATATTATACCAAAGAAACCGCCAGGGATAAACCTTGGCGGCCATTTTTATCATGGTTTATATTTGCATTTTTCACAATAGCAGCAGCAGGTTTCATTGTCCCCAAAGGCTTCCTCTAGGTACGCTGGTATCCTGCATTTGCGTTGATTCTTCATTGCTGCATCCATCGGATATGCCACCTTTACTACCGGGCTTCCGGCCTCGTATACCGGTGAATCCCGGCGAAGCAATTCGTCTAATCCCTCGGCATATTTCCGAATCGTTTTCAGATGCTTGCTCACGGCCTGCTGCGAAATCCCCAGGTGCTTCCCGATTTCCTCATAGGTCAATCCCTTGGAAATCATCACAATGATGTTCCAGTTATCTTCCGAGAGGCGTTTCCGAAGTTCAACCAGGGCATCTTCAAGGCCCTTTTCCCTCTCGTGCTCTACCAGGACATCCGCCGGATCTCTGGGAACCTTCATGTAATCTTCCGGTAAAGGCTTTTTATTCTCGCTCCAATCCAGGAACTCTAGGCGGTTCAAAGTATCGCCCAGAGTTACCCGGCCAGCGTTGTAATCTTCCACAAGCTGACGGAGATAATCAACGGCCATTGGCGATTACCTCCCTTGCGTCCCTAGCTTTCTTAATCGTGTTCAACTTATATTCAGACGTGGCAAATCTCATATTGTACCCGACCTTAGAACCAAAGAACTGGCACCGGCGAACAACGGAACCGTCGGCCAAAACTCTGATCCCTTTGTCTTTCTTCCCTGGCTCCTCCTTGGCATCCACATAGCGGACATCATCGGAGTATTTGAGAAGTTCTTTAAGAGTCCTGGTAAGATTGTCTGATTCAATCAACAGGCGGTAAAGGTCACCGCCGTTGTTCAAATCCATGAGTACGGAGTAAATCAAACTCCGGTACTCCCAAAGCCGCCACGGTCCTTGCTGCCAAGGTCCTCGCGAATACTGAATTTAACTGACTTCATCACCGGTACGACACGGAACTGCGCGATGCGGTCTCCCTTTTTGATAACTCCGTCCTCCATGGCCAGAGCCGGGAACTGCCATTCATCGCCGTTGCCACAATAAGCATTATCGATGATACCCGTGGAATTAACCAGGAGAATCTTGTACTTCTTAAACGTAGAACTGCGGGGAAGCAGGTGACCTTCGTACTCCTGCGGCAACTTCATGGCCACGCCCAGGGGAATCATCAGGAAATCCCCTTTGTTATATTTCACGGTCATACCGGCTTTTAAATCAATCCAATCACCATGGCGTTCCGGCAGGGAACCGGGGCGAATCTCTTTTACCTTAATGTTAATCATTGTTATTTATCCTCCAATTTCACATATTCTGTGACTTCGACCATCTTCTTGACTTTCTTGACCTCATAGGGCTGTTCGTAGAATTCGTTTTCCTGCATTTCGGTATTGCCGCGTGACCAATCAACGGCAAACAGTCTGTCTCCCATAGAAAACACTGACTGCACAGGAGTAGACCAGCGTTGGGGTTCACCTACATGCTTTTCCTCGCCGTAAGCGTATACTAGTTCTTCTATTTCTTCTTCGTCAAACTGTTCACCAGCGTCATAGCGTCGTAAGAACTCATTATCATCATCAATCATTGTTATATCTCCTTAATTCTCAAATAAGAAAGCCAAAAACCAAGCCATAAGCGAAGTCCAAAACATTGCTGCATATATTTCTTCCAACGGCGAGATAATCAGAAATACCATCGCCAGCAGGAAACATCCTTTTCTTACTTCCATTAGTCGCACACTCCTAATTCCTTTGCATAGGGCAGGGAAGAAATAAATTCCTCGCAGAACCAACGCCACTGCGGAAGGCGGTGGGTTTTGCGCTGGTAATACATCGTCCGAAGCTGCGCATAGTTCGTGGAAATCCCGGCTGCTAAACAAATCCCCTCCGGCATATTCGCCTTGACACGCAACAAGTTTTCTTCCGTGGGGTTCAAGGTATAATCCTCGACAATTCCCTCGAACAAGGCCAGGATCTTATCGTCCACGGCTGCATCGGCCATACGGCGGTAATCCAGCGCCTTGCCCCGGTGCATCGTGCTCTGGGAATTTTTCGACGTAAATACACCGTAGGTATCGAACTGCTGCCAGAAGTAACGTGGGGCCAATACGTCGAATGTAACCGGTATCTGCCGAAGGAACTTATCATCCCCATGGCCAATTGGGGAGTGCCCCAGGTTACTGCCCAATCGCAGCATATCTTCTACAGTGCGTTTATCCAGTGTCATATCCTCGTTGACCACCGTGGCCATCGGATAACCGGCGCGGATCAGCGCTTCCCGGATACCATACACATTCACATTGAACACCTTGAATAATCTATCAGTCATCTGCATATCGTATTGCCTCATTTCTTACCATTCGTTTTACACCGCTTCTCATTCTGACCTCACAGGCCCCTGGCTGCGCTTTCGTGACAACTCCCTGGAACATATAGGGAAGTCCCGTGGTGGGCAGCTTTTCTTTCCACTGAACCGTGGCCCCAATCTTATATCTCATGGTTTAACTTGACCACCTGGGAAGCGTCTTTCCATTTTTCAGAGTCATCCGTGAACATAATTTTGATTCTCTGCCTTTCGGCTCCGTTCTCGTCAAAGTCCCATTTCATTGCAGCTATGTTGCCCTTATGCGGGTAAATCGTATTTCGCAATGTTGGAATGATTACCTCGTCCAGCAAAGAAAGTTTATTGTTAGCCATATCTGTAAACATTGTTAGTCCTCCGTATGTTCCCTTTTTAACCATCTGTCTGTGGCAGTTGCACATTCTCCGTCGCAAACTCCGGTATCGTACTCCGGACATAAGTCACAAGAGTCACAAGAGAGTATGTAGTCAAGGAAAATGGCAAGTTCCAGGTCAGACATTGAGCGAATCCAGTCTGCATTAGTTTTCATAGTTACCTCTCCGTTTTATCTGGGCGTTTTGGCCTGGTAGTCAATACGCCACCTGCGTTACCTTTGCTGCCCCCGTAACCGGCCACCATACAGGCGGCGATTACAAGGAAAACAAAGAATAAATCTATATCATTCACAATCATTCACAAGCATTGTACCCGCAATTATCGCAGGTCCAGCACTTTGCCTCTGGTCTAAGCGTGTGCTTATGGCACTCCGGACACTCTCGCAGGCCATCGTCCTCCGGCGGTTCCTCGGTGGGCAATTCCGCTGGTGCACTGGTTAACTCTCGTTTCATGGATAATTCCATGGCATCGGCAATAGCATTGCTGCAAGACAAGGAAACATCTTTGCCCTGCCGACGAAGGACCTGGCAGGCCGGGCATTTATTGGCCCTAAGTTCATCAATGATTTTCGACACCTTCACGCCGGAACGCAGGGCCAGGGAAATCAACCGGGTAATCGTGTTGATATTGCTCTTGCACCCACCGGACGGATTCGTGAATACCTCGAATACATGGCCATCATCGGTCTTATTCGTTGTGACATACATGGAACTTACGCAAGAGGTCTGTTCCCGTACCGTGGAACCATTGACAACCTTGACTTCTCTACGACTTTCCTTTGGCTCTATGGTGTCATAGTCCGGAGTTTCGGTTTCCTCCGGCTTATCGCTGACACCCAGGATATTTCCTCGCTTGCAGCCATCGCGGAACACCGTAATCCCTTTGAGGCCCTGTTTCCAGGCTGCCATATAGATTTCCTCGATTTCTTCCACCGTGGCCGAATTCGGCAGGTTTACCGTGGAGGAAATAGCATTATCAACGTAATCCTGTAAGATCCCCTGGAACGCCACACGCTCCATCGGCGGTACTTCATGGGACTCAATGAGGAAGGGGAATTTCTTCTTGGCTTCCTCCGGGGAAATCCCTTCTAAGCCATGGAATTTCAGCAGGTCAGCAACGCCACGGGCATATACCGTGAAGGTCTTGCCACTGTCCTCCATGCTATGAGAAGTCCTCTGATAAGCAATCTTATACATCGGCTCGATGCCACCAGTAAAACCACCAGCGAACAGAGAAATCGTGCCGGTAGGAGCAATGGAAAGCAGCGTGCCGTTACGCAGGCCATATTTCTTAATCAAATCGTGAGCTTCTGGATATGCCTTGATAACCGGTGATGCCATGGTTTTCTCCAAGTCAAACTTGCGGAACGCACCTTTCTTGGCAGCCAGAGAAGCAGAAGTCAGCAATGCCTGTTCCATGATGATATCCATGATATCCGAAGCCACCGCGCGAGATTCCTCGGAGCCATAACGAATTCCCATAGCTACAAAGGCATCTGCCAGGCCGAACACACCCAGGCCAATGCTGCGCCAGTCAGCGATGGTTTCCCGGTTTAAATCCAAAGGCTGCATATCATAACCATAATCCAGGATTTCATCAAGCATACGAACTGCGGTATCCGTAATCATGCGAAGATGTGTTTTGTCAATCGTTGCATGATCCGTGAATTTATCCTTGATGGCGTTGTAAACATTGATAGAGCCAAGGTTACAAGAGTTGCCGCCGTTCCCAAAGAATTCCGCGCATGGATTCGATACGTCAATCTTGTACTCCAGATAACCAGAGAGCAAATTGAAATTCCTTACTCGGTCAATGAAGATTGCCCCAGGATCGCCCCAATCCCATTGCGTTTCACAGAACTCATGGAAGAAGGAACGCGCATCAATGGTTTTCTCAATGTGGCCCGTTTCCGGACTATCATAGACCAACTGGAACGGCTGATTCTTTTCCACGGCTTCCATAAATTCATTGGTGAACTTGATGGAAATATTCATAGAAGATAACTTAGAGCCGTCCTGCTTGATTCGCAGGAATTCTTCGATGTCCGGGTGGTCACACCGCAGGCCAACCATAAGCGCTGCTCTGCGACCATTCTGGCCAATGGTTCCGCCGGTCACATCAAAGATATTCAGGAAGGACACGGCCCCGGTGGAGGTCATCGCACTGTTATTCACCGGCGCTCCTTTTGGGCGCAGGTTATCAATGGCCAACCCGCAGCCACCACCATAGGAGCTAATGCGGGCAATCTTCTTGGCCGTATCAAAGATGGATTCGATGTTATCCTTCGGTGTGGGCAGCACATAACAATTACTCATGCTAACCTTACGCTTACCCTTGTAACCAGCACCGAATAACGTGCGGCCAGCCGGGAGAAAATCTGCGTTTTCCAGGACCTTCTTGGCTTTCGGCTTTAATTCATCGCTAAAGATAGATGCCACGCGGCCAATGAACTGCTCCGGTTTCTCGCCTTCATGCAGATACTTTCGTTCCATGATGCCCATGGAAACTTCATTGTCATACCACATTAGGCAAGCAGACTCCTTCTCTGTTCGCAAAGCTGGTTGATTTTCTCGTTAATCTCACCAATCTTCTTTGCCTTATCGACGGAAACAATGTGGCCTTTGAAGATCTCTGCATATTCATCGCAGCCAAGTTTTTCCCCGTTATCATCCATGATATTCCCGTCATTTGCCATGTAGTAAGGAGAACAGTAGGTCTCACCGGTATCCGGATCAACCAGGGCAAAGGCTTCACCAGCCTTGATTCCCATGGCGTCCATGATACGCTCACACTTGGTCAGCTTTTCAATCTGAACATCGGTATATTTTACGATATTGTTATTATCGTCCCACCGTACTTCGTAAAGGTCATCACCGGTATAGCCGGACTTACTCACCGAAATCACAGTGCCGTATTCGTCGCTCTTAATTCCATACTGGAAGCCAACTGGCTTCACTCTTTCTCCTACTTTAAACATATTCATGCTGCTATCAATCCTCCATTAAATCTTCGCGAATCTGATTGAGTTCTTCGGCCAATTCGTCGATTTCTTCGGTAAGCGTTTCGATTTTCTGTAAAATCTCTTGCGTATCATCATCGGCAACAGGGGCAGAACCATTTTGGAACAAGTATTTAAGTTCATCGACAGTCAAATCATCATGGTTACCATCGTAAACTTCGCCGTTCTCTAAGGTGTAAGGCCCCCAACCATAAAACTCTCCATCGTTGCGTTTGATTTCAAAGGGAACTCCCTCACGAACTCCTAACGCATACAAGGCCGTTTCCTTTTTGCTCAAAGGCTCCAACTTATCAACGTTAACCATCCAGCAACTATCTTTCTCGCGAAGCAACCCGGCATCACCAAGTCCCCCGTTATGTCCTGGGAAATCACCGTAGAATTCAACCAACGGGGCCTCATTGTTACCACCAACGATGACACCAACCTTGCCCTCTAACTGTACCTCGCTGGTATCTTTCTTTACCCGCACATGCTGACCAATGTATAACTTATCGCTCATAGTGTTATCATGCTCCTTTTCTGATTCTCGCCAATTCGTTTTCTTTTTCTTCAATCTGGCCCTGGAGAACGCAGATTTCCTCTTTCAACTGCATTTCTCTGTCACTGAGGATTTCAATGTGCCCCGTCATCAAGGCTTCGTATTCATCCGGTGCTAGTACGTCATCATTACAGTCAACGAAATCTTCTCCGTCAAACATGAACGGGCCATTTTCCATAACATTGTCGTATTCATCGTAAATATCGAACCACTGCCCCTCATAGAGCCCCAAGGCATCTACGATTTTTTCCATGCCCGTCAAGGGTTCGATTTCTTCATCATTAATGTAGAAGCACGAATCCTGTTCGGGATTCTTACGCTGATCTTGGGAAACAGAAGATGCTCCGGTGTGCATCCCAGTGTTTTTCTTATCCCAGTCAACCAAGATGGCTCCACTGCATTTACCAATTACAGTTCCATAGCACGGATTCTCCATATGAAAATCCATCTTGTTCGTGGCTTTTACGCGCTGACCAATGAAAAATCTATTACTCATGTTTCCAACCGTCCCTTTCTTCGTCATACCGACGAATAACACATTCTACCCTCGGATTCTGCCGGTCAATATCGAAATCAATGTACCGTGGTAAAGCCCATCGGTCATTATCGAATACTCCTGCGTGTTCCAAGGCGTCAAAAATCGCCTTTCCTTGGTTATCAACATCACGCTTCCTGGCATCCGGCCAATATGTCATAATGTCGATGACCACCTTAGTTCCTTCAGTGGTTTCCCACCCCTGGTCCTCCATGGCCCCGGCAATGATTTCCTCCGCAGCAGCGAACCACTCTTTCGCCTTTTTCGTGCGGATTCTCTTGCCAAACTTCGTCGTAAAGTACAGGGCGTTAATGGAGGGAACCGGAGGTAGTACCACTTTTAGGACATCGGTCAATCAGTAACCTCGTCCAGCATATTAGCTATGGCCTCGGCCACTTCAATTTCATCATCCGTAGCATCATCACATTCAACGGCAAAAAGGAACTCTTTAAACAACTTAGCTTCCTCATATGACATACGAATGGAAACATCCTCGTTCTTACTTTCGGGGCCTATGCCCTTAATATAGCGCTGAATCCCCGCTGCTCGTACTGTAATCATGCAAATGCACCCTCGCCGGTAAAGTCATCGTCCGGCACATCGGTTTCCGGAGAGATACGATAGTCAGCATCGTTCTTAACCAGGGAATACCAATAGAGGTACTGCTTTGCCTTATCGTGGTCAGACTCGGCCTGGCCCTTGTGCATCGCTCTCATGGTATACTTGACGAAATTACCAAGCAGGAAGCCTTTGAACTGCTCCGGAGTAAAGAACGTCTGCATTACTTCAAGAGGCTGCATAGCGGACGCCTTATAATGCTCTTGGTCACTTGCCAGCCCCGTGTTTTCGCTCGGCTCAATCAAAGTGACATGCTTCGGGCTAAAACAGTAGCCGGATGCTCCTTCAAGGTTAACGAAGCTAATTCCAGCATCAGATACCGTCATTTCTTCTCCACAATACCGTCTCATGCTCGTTGCGAAACAAGGAACTGTATCAATATCGCCATCATCGTCAGTGCCAAATTCTTCTTTCATGGAATCCCAGGAACGAACCAGGACCTTATCGCCCTTTCGTAACTCCCGCTGCTTTTTCGCAGGAACCAAGGAATCTTCCGGGAACCAATAGAAGTCAATCCCTTTCATCTGGTAAGTATCATCACGGTCATCGGCCACGGATACTTCTCGGATTTCCCCACAGTAATCTTTCATTCCCTCTGTGAAAGAACACTGGGGAATATCAACCTCTCCATCTTCGCCTACTCCATATTCCTTTTTCATTTCTTCCCAGGAACGAATACGAACATAGTCACCTTTTTTAAAACGCATGTATCTTATCTCCTTTGAAATTAACAATTGATTATTATAATTAACACTCAAAGCCTAAAAAGGCTATTCTCGGAAAGCATATCTTAAACATTTCTAGCTTTCACTTCTCCTGCCGCGGATAATACTTCTTAATCCTCGGCTCTCCATCGAATGTAGACAAGAATTTTATCAGCTTGTCCCGCGCATCCTCTGGCGAATCACAGTATTGGTCATAGTACATCTTGCCTTTATAGAAGAATCTCCACCCCCAACGCTTCTTCTTAGTGTTATAAGAAACGCCGTGATAAGGGCTCCTAGTCATTCTGTATTCATTACAGGGGATAAAAGGCAAGATCTTTATTGCCTGCTTTTCCTTCTCTGTAAATTCGTTAAGGCAAGCATACTCTCCATAGAATTTCTTTGCCCACTCATTATACTTAACCGCAGCCTCAAGCTCTGTAGGGTATGAATCCTTTGTATAGGCTTTGTTATCCTTCCAAAACATCACACACCAATGACCAAAGCGGTCACGGGTTACGCCCTTGAACTTAGAGGTACAATCACGGGAATCAGTCTTTTTAGAGTTCCACGCGTTTTCCTTTGCCGATACAAGCCGGAGATTTTCTCTGCGATTATCTAAGGTATTATGGTTAATATGGTCTACCATCATACCGACCTGGGCTCCCATAATAACTCTATGAAGTAGCCCTAGCTTATCGTTGATGCAATAAGGGCGGTCAGATTGGCCATTAACATGCCATACTACCGACGAATACTTTTCATAGATATCATCATCTACCAAAGTAAAAAGGTTTTCCCCACGCTTACCAGACAAAGGAATTTTTTTCATTCTCTTGGCATCTCCTTATGATAATTCCCGCAATGGTGAGTCTGAAAGAAATCACAATACTCATTCACATCGCACCAATCAGCGCACCTGCGATTAGGATAAGTCTTACTGCTATCCCAACGCTCTGACTTCTTACAAGGTGGTGGACATACGCCGTTTTGCAATGCCTCACGCAATCTCTTAGCCTTTGTTTCAAAGTAAAGCCTTATCCACCGCTTACTAATGAGATTGATAGGAACAATATAAGCTGCTTGTGTTAGTCCCATTTTCTTAGCCTCGGCATCAATGGATGAACGTAGGAACATATTTACTCGAATCTGCTTCACGGGCAATCCTTCGTTCTCCATCATATAGCGGTAATAGTTTAACTGGATTGCAATATCCATTACTTTGCGGACGCCATTGGGCTCCCATATCTGTTCCCATACTTCTTCACCTTTGCGCTTTCCCCTTGTAACTGTTCGTTTTCTCCACTTCGGAGTCATTCCCAAACAACGAGCAATTCTCCCGCTGCGGAAAAATTTCCAGTCCCACAGGGTTTGCGTGGTCGGATCATAAGCATCAAAGCACCCAGAGGTAATATCATCCGTCATTCGATGTTCTGCCATCCAGCCATCCGGAGAAGCATCCTCAAACGCCTTATGACTGTTTGTCCCAATCATAGCAGCGATACTTCCCATTGGATGAATCGCATAATCCTTGGTTATCTCCAAGAACGTCTGTCTTGTCGGTTTGATAAGCTGCGTTACGCTCGGCTTACCGAACCAATGACGGGTGCTTTCTACCGCCGCAGTGAGCGCTGGTAGAGACATGCACCGATGGTCACACCCCTTCAAGCATTGCTCAAAGGGAACCTTTTCTCCGGCTTGACACCGGAAGAACTTAGCAGGCAACTAAGTTCCGAGCTCCTTACTATACAAAGTAAATCCTCCTTCGTACACCATTGTAGCATTATGCCATTACAATGGTGTAACGTTATACCATTATACCGTTGGGTTTGCCCCAACAACATAATATATTCTACTCTTGTTAATTATAATTGTCAAGGGTTAAATATAATATTTATAAAACTTTTTCGGTCAACCTTGATTTCTCCGGATCATATACCAGATTAAACAAGGTATCCTCGCTACGACGCTCACGAGCCTTTACCAGCTTTATCATAGAGTCATACTTATATTTCTCTCGGTCAATCGGAGAAAGCGTAGAATCCAGTGCTCTGCGCCACAAGAGGTAAACGTAGTCCCCAGAGTCACCAATGGCCCCGGAACCGCGAAGGTCCTTCTGCTCCGGCTCATGGAACCTGCCGCCCTGTTCTTTGCCCTGACCAGACTTATTAAGCTGCGAAAGTATCACAAAGAGAACATTGAGCTCCTTGGCAAAGTCCTTGGTTTTTTCTGCCATAGCTTCTTCATCAGTCAAGGTATCCCGGCCACGCATCTTCTGAAAGTAATCCACGGCCACAATGTCAACCGGAGAAAGCCGAGCATTGGTCAGTTTTACATATTCTGCCATGTCATCCAGTGTCAGCCCTGGTTTATCAACGATAAACAAATGCTTTTCCAGTTTATCGCTAATCATCGTTACCAGGTCAGGGTTCATGGCGATGTATCCAGGCACATCATACCGGCGAATCCCTACGATCTTGGCTACGAGGATCTTCATTATATCTTCCTTTGGCATTTCCAAAGAGAAAAATAACACGGTTTTACGCAGTTTCACGCACCAATGGAGTATCCATTCCAGCAGATTTTCGGTCTTGCCGGAGTTCGATGCAGCGCCCAGGATAACCACGTTCTTACGTTTGAACTTAGCAGCCTTGTCAATGTTCGGGAAACCTACGCCGAAATATTCCTCGTCTTTGACGGATTCCAGCGCATGAAAGGAGTCGATTGCCGAAGCAATGTCCTTCATCCGTTCTTCCGTGGTGTCCTCCTTGATTGATAGGAGTTCCCGAACAACGCTAATATCTCGCTGCCAGACATCCGCAAGATATTCAGCAATATCCTGCCGAACCATCGGATTTTCCACGGTCCGCACAAAGTCTACGATGTTCTTTTCCTGGATTTCCTTATCATCGGTTTCAGAGATAATCTGCTTGGCCACATAGAAATCCATGGATACATACTGGCAATCCTTGGCAATGTCCTTGCCCGCCACCAGCATATCATTGAAGTCTTTGCATCCATCCGGGATAACGGCCACCTTCACGACGATTTTAGGCGCATGTTTTTTAAAAAGGTCCCTGGCTCGGCGCACGAACTTCGATGCCTTACCATCATTGTCCGGACAAAGAACAACTTTGCCATTTTCAATGGGGGTGAGCAGGCTCTTGATATGCTCTACATGACTTTTAGTAACGCTGATACCGCAGTAAGCCACCGCACAATTCCCCTGCTGCACCGCCGACATAGCATCGAAAGAACCCTCGCATAAGATGATTGTCTTGGTATCTTTGAGGTGCTTTAGAGCCTGTGGTAAGCCAAAGAGGAATTCACCCTTCGTAAACAGGCCCTTCACGTTCTTACTGTTTTTATACTTTGGCTTCTTATCAAAGTATCTATAGAGGAACGCTACCGGCCTTCTCCATTCGTCGTACATCGGAATCGTGAGAGCCTTGATTTTTTCAGAGTATCCCAGGCCATATGTTTCGATAGTTTCATCGGTCAGCCCGCGTTTATGCAGATAATCAATCACTGTAGGCAGCTTGGCCTGCATCTGATGAATCCATGCTGCGTTGCGCTCTGTGATACCCATATGCTCCCGGTATTCATCGCTTTCACTAATGGTCAGCCCAAAGTCATCACAGAGCGTATGTACGGCCTGCTCAAAGGTGCATCCGTCTCGGCCCATGACATAATGGATAATGTCGCCGCTGGCCTGGCACGAGAAGCAATAGAATTTATTATCCGGAAATACGACGAAAGTTGACGGATTATCCCCGCCATGAATAGGGCAGGCACACCGGTATGTCCCATCGCTCTGCAATTTGAGATCCGGGATATATTCGACCAACGACTTACCACGAATTACATCAATAATGTTCACAATTAACCCCTCTTATATTCATCCTTCAAACACCAGCGATGCAGTGAACCAGCCATAGGATAAAGCACCCGTTCAATTGTGAAATCGCAGATCCGATATATTGCTTCTCCAATGATAGCTATAGGCATAATCGCACAGACCTTCCAAGTAACTAAAGTCTTATCAAACATAGACATCCCTCCATTTACGCCATTATAACGGTATACTGTTATACCATTATACATGTATACCATTACTCTATTATTTCTACTGGAATCCACTGGCGGCCCCATGCTAAACATTGATCCGTAGTTTCCATGAGCAGGTCAATCCTGTTTTCGTAATCACCGCCGAATCTATCCTGTACCACCCAGATTTTACCGTCGATAAGAAGTTTTGTCCCAAAGGGCAAATCATCGGCTGCACAGGTATAAAAGGGAGTTCCTTCCACGCCACTAGCCGTAAGACCATCACCGTTCCCCTCGGCCACTGTATAGGCCGATACGTTCATTGTGATTACCTTTGTTTTCTTCTCTGCTACTACCGGTGGTGGTGGCTCCGGAGTAGCATATATTTCTGTGTCCGGTATATAAAAATTCCCCGGCGCTGCCAGGGGATTTTCTATGAACATCATCGCAGCTAATAGAGCCGCTGTTTTATAACCGATATTACCGCCTCTTTCCTATCATGCAGCCAATGAACAAGACCAGGGCAAGGATACCCACGTTTGCCGGTGAGAAATAACGTGCCCCTGTGACCAAATCAAAGAGGACAATAACGCAGGTGGCCCCCAAGAGCCAAAATGCCGCTACCACGGTAAATCCGATGGCCGTTCCCAAGGCCCATGAAATTCCTTCGCCAATCGCTTTCATCATCACTTCTTCGCCTCCTTGCGTTTCTTCTGATGTGCTGCGGTTTCAGCCTTGGCCTCGGCATCGACAATCTTCATCTGCTCCTTGAAATGATGCGGGGGCACGGCCTTCTGTTTGCGCTCGTAGTGATGGCTCATATTGAAATGCTTTGCCAACTTGATAAGTTCTTTCTTTGATACTGTCATTGATTACCATTCCTCCAACAACTTCAAATAATCTGTTACCGTCGTTTCCTTGATGACGGTCATACGCTGCTTCTGATTCCATTCTGGGGCCTTGTAAAACAACCCCTGCATGGTAAGGTCCGGATTCTTCCCGGTGGCCATCATGTACTCATGGAACAGGTTTAACACTGATTCATCAAGTCTTTTGAAGAAGTTCCACACTCTGAAAAAATCCCGTGTGGGTTTACCACCGACAAACGCCTGCTTGCCGATGGTTCCCAGGAATTCCATTGCTAACCGGTGTGGTTTCTTTGATTCTTCCCATGGTTTCATTGTTTCACCTTCATCTATATTTCACATTGACAAATATAATGGTCAATGATTGCAAAAAAGTTCCTTTAATACCTTGGGAGTATACCTACGGTACGTCTGACTTCTTTCGCAGCGCTTCATCGCGCGTACATCGCAGCCACCGGATACCTTTATGAGTTCCAGGCGATTCTTGAACTTCCTCCTGCGACGCAGATACTTCCGGAGAAGTCGTACATCGTTAAGCAAGTCAGCACGCGGAGTACCCTTTGATAATTCAATGTGGTGCATCAAGTCACTGATTGCCTGGTCACAATGGCGCAGCCCTGCAACAAACTCTGCTTTCCGCGAAACCTCCACGTTTACGCTATGAGCAGCCTTGCTGATGTTCGCATCAATGTTCCTGCATACGTTTACGGAGTTCATCAGTAATCACCTCGATTTCCTTGGCCAGCATATCCATCGCTGCTGCCTGTTCACACTCTGGATTACCAGAGAACCCACGTAAAACCTCTGCTACACCATCTAATCTATATGCGATATCTTCCAAAATTCTAATCCTCCCAAGATCACCATTTATGCGGGGGGTTCGTCCCTCGCATGATACCAGTTACGAGTCAACGATTATACCGGGATTTCCTCGTCAGAATCACCGTCAAACGGATTTTCATCCTGCGGGGTTACACCGAAAGCATCATAGTCAATACCGCTACCGCTATAGCGTACCAACTTATCAACGGCAATCTGGTTGATATAGAGGTTAATGCCATTAGCTCTCGTGGAGGACCAATAAGCGCTCGGCTGATAAAGCACGCGAATAACGGAACCCTCACCGATGGCCACATCCTTATCCAACGGGCAGCCATGAACCGTATCCAGGACCGGGATATGCTTCTGCTTTTCCTCGCCCGTCTGACGATCCGTATAGAAAGCCGTGGTCTGGAAGTTGAACAACAGGGAACCATCTTCCTGTTCCTTGTAACCGGTGGTGGCATCTGCGGACCATTTCTTGCCTTCAAACTTAGCATTTGCCTTGGCTGCTTCCAGGAGATCATCGCAGATTTTCTTCATCTTGGCTTCGGCTTCTTTATCCTCGAACTTCAAGGACACTTTGTACTTACGCTTACCCTCGTATTCGTCGTAACGAGTGTTGATCTTCGGCCAGATAGCCTTGCCAGCCAGGGATACCATGGGTTTGTCGGTGAGGTTTACATTGATGTTCATTTACGCATCGCTCCTTTAATTATACTTAAAATACGTTATTTATAATTGTCATTGAAAGCAAAAGTTGTCAAAAATATTACACGTTTCTCATTATACACCTGTTGATTTCATTTAACACCTGTGTTATAATCTAAGCAACGGTAGATAAGTCATTGCTTTTCAACGACTTATACAGTATAGCATTGTGAAATTAAGTTGTCAAGTGTTTTTCTTATTTCACACATATATTTTTTTATGACAATTATAAATATCACATTGGTCATGCTATATAGAAAAAACTTTTAGAACAGAGGTGAGAAATGCAGCAGAGTAATCAAGGCAAGGCATAAAGTCACATCGATATCTTGGATTAGAGAAAAAAGATTATTTAAGAGAGAAAGATACGACGTAACAAAGGGGAATGTTACGAGTTGACCGCCAGATGGTTTAGAAAAGGAGAAATTAAAATGAGAACTTTGAATAGGGTTAAGGAGCTTCGAGTCGCGAAGGGCCATGAGAGCCAGCGAGAATTCGCGAATTTCGTCACGAATAACTTGGGTTGCCCGGTTTCCTATGGAACAATCAATAAATTGGAAAACCAGAATGGAAACCCAACATGGGAATTATTGGATACGCTCGCTACGTACTTCCAGGTATCCACGGATTATCTAATGGGGAGAACCAATAAAAATCTTGCGGTAGCAGCGCATGTCGATGAAGAACCAGGTGACGAGTTACCCCCCGAAGCCAAAATCGCCGTAGACACATTCTACAATAAGATGAGGGCTTTATATGGTAAAAACAAAGGAACTGTGGAAAATAGCTAAAGAAGCAAATGTATTTATCGGTTACGAGGATTTTAGTAACATACACCCTGGGATATATATCAGAGGTGAAATAAATGTTATTGGCCTGGACAACCATTTAACGCCCACCGAAGAACGATGCGTTCTTGCAGAGGAATTGGGACATCATTTTACTTTGCCGCCAGGTATGGACTTGAGAGAGTCACATAGGTACGGCATTTTACAAAAAAGAATATTTTATGAAACCATCGCGCGTGAATACGCAGTCAATCTTTTGATCCCATATGACCAATGGGAAAAACTTATGAAAAAAGAAGATACTACAATTGAAGAAATAATGACAACATTTGATGTGACAAGGGAATTCGCCTATTATTGTCTCGATATGTACTTCTTCGGCACTATTTTCATAAATCCATATAAACATATGGAGGGGATACCAGGTGACCGAATAGAAGAAGAAAAAGAAATACTAGCAAGGTGGATCTCTGACATTAAAGTTCAGATAGCTAAGAAAGCTGCATAAAAAGAAACCCCAGGGATGATAAAGGTTCCTGGGGTTTTTAAATGGGGAAAATGAGAACTTGGGGAAGTGTGTTTGTGCGTGTCCCCATCCGCAGAAGTCCTCTGTCTAATCATCATACGAAACAGGGACTTCCTACCTAGTATAACATATGCAAAAAAAAAAAAAACAGTTAATCTCTATCTTTGGGCACAGTCCGTTTCTAAGCTACTTCCTACTACGCCCGCCGCGATAAGCACCCCTGAAACGCTTCGTAACGCCCAAACTTTGACATGGGAGATAAGCACTAAAACTATCTAAATTCATCGTATGTTTTTTTAAACTTCTTATTGACTTTAGCGTTATTTTATGATGGAAGCCGAAGGAAACGGGAGAGCAAAGCATAGTGCTACCTTAGACATCGAAAAGACAATAGTCTACTGTAGCACTACAACGAAAATTGATGGAATCCGTGAGGTTTCCGGTGTCGCTTTTCGCAATTCAATTAGTCATCGTCACTACAACGATACAGAGGTTTCATAGTGGTCTAAGTACCCCACACTACCACGCCCCTCGACGTGTTCCTCTGGCCCGGTTTATTTCAACCGTACTCTAGGCTCAATACCAATGTATCTTGCCCTTTTAGCCCCCGCAGGCTTCTTAACGCTCCATAAACAAAAAATGCGTTGGTCTAATAGCCTTCCACGGCCCCAACGCACTGTCTATCTACGCTTATTATGGGAGTTAACCTGTTCTTCACCCACTTAGGTCATCGTCCTGTATTGAATAAACCAGGACGAACCCCGCCGACTTACTGCTGCCGCTGGCGATACGGTGGACTCTCTATGAGTTGCCAATTTATATACCGCCTGCTCGCGGTGGCATCCATGCTTTCCCAGAATAAGGATCTGGGCGACCTATGGCGGCTTCTTCTCGCCATTGAGGACCATGAAACACCGCACAAGAACTTGACGAGTCCCTTGTTTATATGTATAATGGACTCATAAACCAAATGTCAATCCGCCTGTTTGTGCGGTGATAGGACCTGGAAGTACGCCAATACTTCTAGGTCTTTTTTCATGCTCTTTTTCGATTGTCATGCGTGATTATCCAGCGTTTTCTGTGGATAACTGCTATGCTCATATATTATCATAGTTATCCACAAGAGTCAATAAGGTTTATTCAGAAATGAACCATATTTTCTCTTGTGTCCCGCGAAAACACTGACCTCTTTGAAATTGAACGCCATTACGCCATTACACCATTATACATGTGTGATACCGTTATAACGGTGTAATGGCTTGACTGTATAATGGTGTAGCGTTATAATGTTACACAGGTACAACGGTATAATAGTATAATGATATGAAGGGGAGGAATACCA